>CAIVEA010000416.1 GCA_903904765.1 uncultured Chloroflexota bacterium | reverse complement strand
CTGCTGAAGCACGAGAGCGATGTGCAGAAGGCCAAGCGCAACCTGCTGCAAGGCGGCGGGGGGGGCGGCCACCCGCTGAACCGTCGCCCGAACGATGGCGACCCGCGCCGGCGTGGCGGCTGGAACTAATTCCCCAGACATTCCCCGAATCATACCCCCTCAAGCCGAACTTGCGCTTGAGGGGTTTTTATTTCATAACTTTAGATTATCCGAAATAGTCTGATGGAGTGGAGGGTTATGTCTACAAGCGCCAAACGCTTCGCATTGTTCGCTATCTTCTTCATTACAATTATTATTCCAATTATCCCCGTACATGCTCAAGAACCCCTAACCGAAACATTCGTATCGTATGACCGCTGGCTGACCTTCGACTATCCTGAAGGGTGGGTGATCTCGTCCGAAGGCGACGACTTCGGCGCGGGCTTCCTGACAATAGCCAATACCCCCAAAGCCTTGCAAACGATCAGCCAGAACGGGCAGCAAGACACAAATACGCCGCTGGATAAGGGTGAAGCCGCCATCATCATCATGCGTACCAGCTATCTGGCTAACCTGTTCTCGTTCACCACAGAAACCACGCCCACCGAGGTTTTGCAGCAGTTTTTCGGTGCGGCGTTGGAACAATACAACATTGAGATCGAGGAAACGGTCATCGCGGGCTACCCTGCCGCCCGTATCACACCGTCTGATGACGAAAGTGCCGGCATCATCATCGCGTTGGATGTGGGTTATGGCTCGAAGATGGTGCTGGCGGCCAGCGTCGCCCCGGATGGTCTGAAAACGTTTGAGCCGACCCTGATGGCGATTGCCGAAAGTGTGCGCTTCGGCGGGGATGCCACCGCGCTGATGATCCACGAAAATCCAGTCTGGGGGGTGGAATGGAGTCCCGATGGGCGCTATCTGGCGACCCGCGAAGCCCTATTCGATCTGCGGAATCCGGTGGACATCGTGCATGTCTGGGACAGCACCATGTTCGAGGAACTGGTTCAGGTGACGGCGGACGGTATGGAATGGAATCCCGATGGCAGCCGCCTGCTGGTCTGGCATCCCAAAGAGGGGACGCATGTTTTAGACCCGGCTACCGGAGAGGCGCTGTTGTCGCTGCCGGGATTCTTGGCGACGAATGCCGAGTGGAGCAGCGATGGAACGCGCCTGCTCATCAACACGTATGGCAGCAAAATCGTGAGCGTCCTGAACGCCGAAACAGGCCGCCCCATCACCAGTGTGAATGTTCAAACGGGGAGCGTGCATTGGGAACACGGGGACACACTCTTTTCGACTGTCGAACTTGAGAGCATTTCCGCGCCGCCGCTGCTGAAATTATGGGATGCTCAAACGGGCGATCTGCGGCTGGAACTGCCGAACACCGCAGCGGTTAAATGGAACGCGGACGGCACTCAGCTACTCGCTCCACAGCGGCAGGATAGGCTTCGCGTTTTCGATGCGACCACCTTCCAGCCTGTGCTGGAAATTGCCGTACCGGTGGACAGCCGATCCAGCCAGACAATATTCGATGTGGGCTGGCATGCGGACGAAAAGCTGATTGCTGCCAATGTGGGTTCTTGCCCGCCCAGCCGCCAGAACTGCACGCTCACTCTGCGTATCTGGGATGCCGGAACAGGCGACGAACTTCAGCATATCGCTGCTGATGAAGCCTTCCGCTATGCCGTCTGGAGTCCTGACGATACCCGTGTGCTGACCCTCTCGCGTGACCCTGATCGGGTGCTGATGTGGGATGTGGCGAACGGTGAACCTATCTTTTCGATGATGCACCCGAAGTCACCGCAGGGGGCAGTGTGGTCGAGTGATGGCAGCCAGTTCCTCACATGGTCGGCGGAAGGTATCGCCCGCTTGTGGGATGCTGAAACGGGCGAACGGCTCAAGAGTTTCCCGCATGATGCCGAAATCAGCCGCATGGCGTGGAGCGCAGATGGAACGCTGATTCGCAGTTTCACCGTCAACGGGACGCAGTGGACGTGGGATGCCAAAACCGGACGGATGCTGCTGCGGATCGGGCATACGGGCAAAGGCGAACGCGAAACCAGCAGTTGGCGGTATGTCAGCCCGGATGAGCAGCAGTTGGTGACATGGGCTTCCGGCTATACGGCGGTGCGGGCGTGGGATGAAAACGCGATGCTGGCAGCGGCGCGTGCCGACATCGCCGCTGAAACGACCTCCGCGCAGGATTACTTCGATCAGGGCGAAGCTGCGTTCAAGGCGGGCGACAACGACTTGGCGATTATGTTGCTCAATCAGGCAGCGGCCATCTCGCCGTCATCCCCCGCCATCTACAATCTGCGTGCGATTGTCTACTATCGCATGGAAGATGTGCAGCGGGCGATTAATGACCTCACGTTTGCGCTTCAACTAGACATGAACTATGTGCGCGGCTACATCACACGCGGCGACATTTTCCGGTTGACAGGGAACTTCAACGAGGCGATTGACGATTACACCTCGGCGATTGCGCTCGATGCCACTTTTGCGAATGTGTTCAACAATCGCGGCGTGAGCTATGCGCGGTACAAAGCCGAATACTACCCCAACGCTATCGAGGATTTCACGCAGGCGATTGCGCTCAACCCGGAATACGCGCAGGCGTATCAGAATCGCGGGTGGGTGTATAGCTACATGAACGAGAACGAGAAGGCGCTGGCCGATCTGCGCGAGTATGTGCGCTTGGCCGGGGATCAAGCCGCCGCCGATACGCTGGAGAAAATCGCACAGCTTGAAGCGGGCGGGTAACGGCGGCCTGTTCGGAGGGCGAGGCGGCTGTCTCGCCCTCGTCGTGGGCAGTGAGAAGGTGTTCAGGGGCGTGGCCCTAGAAACCGATCTCCGTTGAAGTGGATGAGGTGTTCCGGCGCTTCTGCAATCCATACCTCGGTTTCCCAAGCGATATGGCGCATGTGTTTGCGAAATTCGGCAAAAGTGGGGAAGGCTGTGACAAACACCTTCCCCGCTGGACAGTCCCGCAGCATGTCGTGTAGTTCATGGATACGCTTGGGGGTCATTGGCCCGTGTGAAGTGACGACCTCGATCAAGTAGAGCCAGTTGCGGGCTTCCAAGTACAGGATAATATCCGGTAGCTTTTCATGTTCCGAGACAGGAATTGCCAACCTCGCGAGATACTCGCTTGCCACGTACAGGTCTTTATCCGCAGTATCCCCCAGATAGAGCAGAACCGCTCCCGGTGCGAATTGCGGCACAAAACGTTCGATCACCTGCGCTTGGAGATGGTTGTGCTGACCGGGCGAAAGCCGAATGGCGCTGCCGTCCGGCAAGGTGAGCGCCACCTCCGCAGTTTGTCGTGCGGTGGCGGCGTGGGGTGTTTCGCTTCTGTGCTGGCGTGTGAAATCCGCTAAAACTTGCCCCCATGCTTCTGTGCCATAAGCACGAATTGCCACCAGTGCCGATTCGTTGAGCGCGTAGTGTACTTTCGGGCTGTTGGTGGGGAGTGCGGGGTTGTCCGGGTTATAGTCCACCAGACGCGCTTGTACCAGTTGGTGAAGCACCTGCCGCCGGAATGTCTCGCGGGTGTTGGGCGCATAATGTCGCCCGTAGTGTTCGCGGATGAAGGCCATGATTCCGTTCGAGATGGTGGTGCTGTGGCGCTGTGCTGACTGCCATTCGTCATGTGGCTTCAGGCTGCAAAGCGCCAGTAAGGTGAGTGCCGCCATTTCGTTGTGCTGCGCGGGTGGCATCCCCAGTGCGGCAAGTAAGCTTTGTGCGTCGCTAATTTCAGGCATAAAATCCTAACACTTCGTTGGTGAGCCTATCCACATCCAGATCGTAAGAGGCCGCAGCCAAGCGTCCCATTTCGACGATGGTCTCCAGCGGGGGCAGCGGAAGTTTACGGAGTTCTGTCGCGCTCACTTGGGTGTTGCCGTTGGAAAGGCGGAAATACGCATCCATCAACTGGCTATTCAGCAGTACTGCCAGCCCTAGAGCTTCGTCGGCGGTTAGGCGGCCATCCGGGCGATATATGTAGTTGAGGTGGTTCTCAAGGCCGATGGCGGGCGCATCTACAGGGGCGAGATATGCGGCGGCGGTCAACCGTTGCCGTTCTTCTTTGGCGCTAAACCGCCGCAGCAGCACGTAGTTCTGGTTGGGCAAAAGCAGGTGGCGCGTGTCGGTGAGCGAGAGATATTGCGCCTTGTGTGAAACAGGCCACGAACAGCACATGGGCTTCACGTTTTGCATCCATAACAACGGGACGTGTGTTTCCGGCACGTTGCCCGTCGGGGTGATGTGGTGGGCAGCGCGAAACGGCACGACTGGGCCGGTTGAGATTTGCATCCCGTAGTGCCACAAGCGGCCTTCCCACGAACGTACCTGTTCAATCACCGCATCGTCTTGCTCAGATAGGGGTAGGTACATCACCTGATCGGCATCGAGGATGTCTTCCGTCAGTTTGGTGCGCTGCACGACACGGCTGAAATCCACATCGGCGCTTGTCGAAATCTGTATCGCGCTATTCCGGGTGGAACGTTCGGCTAATAAGATGATATTTTCTTGCAGAACATCATCGAACATATCCCGCCGCGATTCAAACACATGCACGGCACGCGGGCGCATTTCACCGAAAAAATACTGCCGGAATCGGCTGAAATACTGTCCAGCGGTATAACTGCGCGGCGTGATGAACACGCTATGACCGCCCACGTTCAACAGCGCCGCACTGACCGCCATAAATAGCGCGTAGATATTGGGTTGCCCATACACCACGCGATCTGCGATACGCGCCCGCATATCGGTTTTTGCTAGTTTGAAGTAAGGTGGATTGGAAATCACCACATCGAAGGTGTTGGGTGGCGGTTGGTCGAGTGCGCTACCGTAAGCCAGTACAAAATCGTCATGCGTGATCGTATACGTCAGGCTGCGGTTGCGAGCATGCATCCACTGTTGTGCATAACGAAGGCACATATTGAGGTAATGAATCAGGTTGTGATCCACTTCGCAGGCGACCAGCGTAATGTCCCCGTTCATCACCTCGCACAACGCGCATGACAGGATGCCAAAACCCGCGCCAGGGTCAAGTGCGCGGATGGGCGCGTGACGGACGGGCAGCATCCGCGCCATAAATCGAGCGATTTCCAGCGGCGTGAAATACTGCCCGATGGCCTTATACGGTTTATTCCATGTCGCATACCACTGCCCGATGCGGTGAGCATAGGCCGAGGGCAATTCGTTAGGATAGGGCTGCGGTTCACTGAAAGTCATTGTTGTCTTGTGGCGCGTGTCTGACTGATATGGACTGTATTGTACACCTCAAACAGACCTCTCGCCCTCGTCGTGGGCAGTGCCAATGCTATAATGCGCGGGGTGTCCAACACTGTTCGAGGCCGCGCATGTCCCTGCTGACCGCAACCAATCTCGCTAAATCCTTCGGCCCGGAGGATATTTTCGACAGCATCAGTGTCGAAATTCCGCACAAGGCGCGTATCGCGCTGGTGGGGCCGAACGGCGCGGGCAAAACCACGCTGCTCAACCTGCTCATCGGGCTGGATACACCCGATACCGGCACAGTGTCCCGCGCCAAAGGCTTACGCATCGGCTTCCTGCCGCAGCGCCCCGAACTGGCTGGCGATCATTCGCTGTGGGAAGAAATGCTGAACGCCTTCACCGAATTGCGTCAGATGGAATCCCGCCTGACCACGCTCGAATCCGCTATGAGCGACCCCGCCCGTCACGATGAGGTGATGGCGCAGTACGGTGCGCTGCAACAGCGTTTCGAGGAGGCGGGTGGCTACACCTACGAAAACCGCGTCCGCATGATTTTGCAGGGCTTGAGCTTCAAGCCGGAGGATTACAGCCGTTCGCTGACCAAGCTCTCCGGCGGGCAGCGCACCCGCGCTCTACTGGGGCGGTTGCTGCTGGATGCGCCCGATCTGCTGGTGCTGGATGAGCCGACCAACCACCTCGATATTGCCGCCGTCGAATGGCTGGAGTCGTTCCTGCGCGATTTCCCCGGCACGGTGCTGGCTGTCAGCCATGACCGCTATTTCATGGACGAATTCGCCAGCACTATCTGGGAGATGGACTTCGGCTTGATCGAAGTTTACCGGGGCAACTATAGCCATTACGTGCAGCAGCGCACCGAACGCTACGAGCGCCGCTGGAAGGAATACGAGGCGCAGCAGGAATTTCTGGTGAAGGAGCAGGAGTACATCCGCCGCAATATCGCCGGACAGAACACGCGACAGGCCAAAGGCAAGCTGCGACGGCTGGAAACCATGCAGCGGCGCGGCAACCTGATTGCCCGCCCGCGTGAACGGCAAAAGCTGCGTATCCAACTGAGCAAATCGTTCCGCAGCGGCGACAAGGTGCTATCCACGTGCAACGTGGCGGTGGGCTACACCGATGCCGACGCGCCCCTGTTCACCGTGCCGGACATCACGCTTTGGCGCGGCGAGTTCGCGGCGCTGATCGGCCCGAACGGGGTGGGCAAAAGCACCTTCCTAAAGACGATTTTGGGACAGCACCCCCCACTGGCGGGCGAAGTGAAGATCGGCGCATCGGTGCAGGTGGGCTACTTTGCACAGGCGCACGAACTGCTCAACCCGCGCTCTAGCATCATTGACGAAGTGACCAGCGTCAAGCCGATGACCCCCGCCGAAGCGCGGAATTACCTCGGCCCGTTCCTGTTCTCCGGCGATGATGTGTTCCGCCCCATCGAGACGCTCTCCGGCGGCGAACGCGGGCGGGTGGCACTGGCGAAACTGGCGCTTTCCGGCGCGAACCTGCTGCTGCTGGACGAACCCACCAACCACCTCGACATTGACAGTCAAGAGATGCTGCAAAACGTCCTCGCAGGTTTCGGCGGGACGATTTTGCTCGTCAGCCATGATCGCTATCTGGTGGATGCGCTCGCCACGCAAATCTGGGCGGCCTCCCCCGGCAAGCTGGAAATCTTTGAAGGCACGTACCGCGAATTTGCTGACCGCGAGAAAGCCGCGCAGGAAGCTGCCGCCGCCGCGCAGGTGAAGGCCGCAACCGTAGCCGCTGCTGCACCCGCCACCGAGTCCGCCAAGAAGAAGCACGGCCTGAACCCGTACCAGTTGCAGAAGCGCATCACCGAACTGGAGACGCGCATCGAGACGCTGGAAACGCAGATGCAAACGCTGGAAGCGGCGCTGGTGAAGGCCAGTGCGGGCGGGGATGCCAGCCGCGTTCATGCACTGGGCGCGGAGTACGCTGCCGCCGAAACCGAGTTGCACACGGTTATGGGCGAGTGGGAAACGCTGGTGGATTAGGCCGTCTG
>CAIVEA010000415.1 GCA_903904765.1 uncultured Chloroflexota bacterium | reverse complement strand
CACAGCGTCGGAACGCTCATCTCCGCCAGCTAAAACGCGGCAGAACCCAACAATCCTCAAACGTGCCTGAAAGAGTCCCCACCCTTTTTCCCTCCCCATACATGGGGAGGGTTAGGGAGGGGATTCTGCATTTATCTTACTGCTCAGGGGATGCAATCAAAAGGCGGTTCGCGGCGAGCAACGGCACGGCGCAGCGCGGCGGCAGCTTCCAGCGCGATACGCTGTTCGTCGGGATGCAGGTTGAGCGCGGCGAATTCGTCCTCATCCAGCAGGCGGGTTTCGCCATCGGGCATCACGAACACATCCAGCGCCAGATCATCCGCCGCCACCACGCTCTCGCCGAGGATGGCCGGACGGGTGATGTTACAGTACCAACCGCGCAACCGATCCGACTCGCCCTCATGCACCTGAAAAATGTTGTACCAGCGGTCATTGTAAAACCACTCGATGAACAGATCGCCCCGGCGGAAGGCTACGAAGCCCATATCCGCAATTTCGCGCTGGAAGATGGCGCGGATGCACACGAAAGTCGGTTCGCGCTGGACGATCTCACCCGTGTACTGGAAAACCGAGCGTCCGGTGTGGTCGCGCTTCTCGATAGTGACGGTCATTTAGGGGGTATCCTCGCTGCTGAAACGCTACCAAGATACCCCTGATACGCGGACAAGGCGAATCCCTCTGCGAGTGTGGGCAGGGGGATTCGTACTCCCAAATGATTAGCCCGGAATAATCAGGCACGCACCGCCTTTATAGGTCGAATCGGTGCAGGTGATACCATTCGGCGGGTCGCACTGTTCGCCACGATCGGCCTGCACAATGCCGTCCCCGCAGTACGGTTGCGGTGCGCTGATAGGCTGACATTGTTTATCGCAGTTCACACCATCCGGCGGGTCGCATTGTTCGCCATTCGCTGGCTGTACGATGCCATCTCCGCAGTACGGTTGCGGCACACTAATGGGCTGGCACTGTTTATCGCAGTTCACACCATCCGGCGGGTCGCATTGTTCGCCATTCGCTGGCTGTACGATGCCATCCCCGCAGTACGGTTGTGGTTGTGAAATGATATTCTGGCACTGGTTGTCGCAGCTTACGCCGTTGGGTGGGTCGCATTGTTCCCCACGATCGCCCTGCACGATGCCATCGCCACAGTACGGTTGCTGCTGATTGGCGATTTTCTGGCATTGATTGTCACAACTCACACCATCCGGTGGGTCGCACTGTTCGCCGCGATCCGCCTGTACAATGCTATCCCCGCAATAGGGCTGACCGGATTGGGGTGTGACACGCGGTGGTGGGGGTGTGGATCTGCCCGGTGTGCCGGGGGTGGGCGTGGGGATGCGCGTGCGCGATGGCGGCAGAGGCAGCAAACGCCCTGCGCCCGGTGCACGACAGACGGGGGAACTGTCTATGCAGCCCACTTCCAACCGCACACGCCCGGAGGCATAAATATCCGCCGACGAGACTTCGACAGAATATACCCCGCTACCGGGCATGACCGTGACACTGTCCTCCAGCGCCCGCCCGCCTTGCAACAGCGCAATGCGCGTCCCGTCCTGATCGCGCACAAGCGCGGTGAAGGGGAAGGTCAGCGGCAACCCGCTGTCGAGATCGGTGATCGTGAGTGTGGTGGGGCAAGCGGGGTCGGCGGTGAAAGTGAAATAGAACGTGGGTGGCGAAGGCGGAATATCCACATCCACTGGCACATTGGGCAGCAGCATTGTGTACTGCGGCACAGGGCGGCCATCCAACCGCAGCAGGTAATCGCCCATCGAGCCGTCGCTGCTCGTCACCAGAATCGAGTACACGCCGGTTTCGGGCAAATAGACCGAAACATACGCATCGCGGCTAAATGGCATAAAATGGTCATCATCGTTGGTGGTAATAGTTTGCTGACTGGGGCCGACCATTGTCACCATCGGATTCAATCGGCCATCTGTTCCGGCTACATGCACGGTGACGAGATCGCCTGCGTACCCCTCAAACAGGAAGATGCCCATCGGGATCTGGGGCGTGAGCGTGCCAAGCGAACCCATGCCATATTTGAGAATGCTGCCCATCTGCCCCAGTGAAAGCGTGGGTGTGAGGGCGAGTACAATTAACAACAAGAACGAATATAGGAACAGCCGTTGTTTAGAGAGCAGTTTTTGCATTATTCCTCCCATAAAAGGTTTCTATATCCATTGTAACGGTGAATTAACATACAAAAGCATTGATATAATTTTAATATAAATTATATTAAACTAATCAAACAGCCGGAGCGATTCCGCATGACTTCATCACCCACTCCCACCCCGCAGGAATGGCGCACTCCCGATTGGCGGCTGACGCTGGCGATGCTCATTGGCGGCCTGCTGCTGGCGCTGCCCTTGTCGCGCATCGCGTTCGCCGGCCACGACTGGGTGGCGTACTTCTCCGAAATACCGGATGTGCTGTACGCGCCGCAGCCGAACCCCAGCTATCCCCCGTGGGCGCTGGGCGTGGTGCTGCGCCCGCTGACCATGCAGCAACCGCGTACCGGACTGGCGCTGGTGAACGGCCTGACGCTGGCCTGTCTGTCGCTGCTCACTTACAGGTTGGCACGGCTACGCTTCCCGAACGAACGGACGATAGCGATCATCGGCGTGGTGCTGGTGGCGCTGAACCCGCTGGTGTGGATGCTGATGTGGCTGGGGACGGTGGACGGGTTGATGCTGCTGGGACTGGCGGCGCTCCCCTTCGGGTTGCCACTGTTCCTGCTCAAGTTCAATATCAGTGGGTGGGCGCTGCTGGGGACGCGACGCGATCTGTTATGGGGCGTGGCGTGGGGTGTGCTGTCACTGCTGTTGTGGGGGTTGTGGCCGTTGAGCATCCTCAGCGCGTACAACCACTCCGATCAGCCGCTGCATCCGGTGTTGATGGGCTGGCAGACGACGGGGCCGTTGTTCATCCTGCCGGGAATCCTATTGCTGATGCTGAGTGACCGCGACCCGTTCCGGTTGATCGCGGCGGGGACGTTCATCACCCCCTACCTGATGCCCTACCACTTCGCGATTTTGCTGCCTGCGCTGGGGCGGGTGCGCGGCTGGCGGCAAATCACGCTGTGGCTAATCTCGCTCATCCTGTTCGTGGCGAGTGGTATTTCGACCCTCGACCTGAAACGCGCCAGTTTCGTGTTCCCGCTGGCGGTGTGGCTGCTGCTCGCGCCCGATCTGCATCCGGGGCGGCTGTGGCACGACCCCGATACAGTGCTGAATCGCCTTCACACCATGCTGCGCGAGTTGTATGCCCGCTGGAGGCCGCATGTCCAACCGTAACGCCCGCTGCCCGCGCCGCACTTACCTGAGTGGACGCGCCACCACATCACGCACCGCCCTGCGCTTGGATTCGGAAGCGCCGCCCATCTTCTTCGGAGACGAATGCGCGGGTTGTCCTTGGCTGACGGCCTGCCGCAGCGCCGCCGCCGCCCGCCGCGATATTGCGCTGCTGCCCGGCCTGTCGCGCTCGACGTGGGAACACTTCCGCGCAGATGGCCTGCATACGCTGGATGATGTGCTGGCCTTAGAACCTGCCGCGCTGCAACGCATCAAAGGCGTGGGCAAGGTGCGGGCAGGCGATATGCACGCCCACGCGCAGGCCGTCGTCCACAACCGTCCGGTGCGCCGGCAACCGCTGCCGGATGAGTTGCGCGTGCCGGGGATGATGTTCGACCTCGAAACCTGCATCAATGGCGACATCGGCCTACCGTGGTGCTTCGGCTGGCAGGTGGATGGCGAGCAGGCACAGGCCGCCATCGTAGACCGCTATTTCGAGGAACCACATCTGTGGCTGCCGGACGGTGCGGCCATTCGTATCATCCCGGACAGCGATACCGGCTGGCGGCTGATGGCGGCGGAAGCGGCGCGGGTGGCGGGCAAGGTGTTCCACTGGGGCGGGTTCGAGCGCGGCGTGCTGAAATCCACCGCGCCACAGGATGCGATTGACGCGCTGCATGACCGCCTGCACGATCTGAACCAGACCTTTCGCAAATCGGCGGCGCTGCCCGTGCGCGGGACGGGCATCAAAAAGGTCGCGCCCTATCTGGGGTTCGCATGGCCGGAAGGTACGGATGCCTTCAGCGCATGGCATGATTATCAGGCGTGGCTGCTGGAGAGCAACGTGGATGCGCTGGCGCGTGCCTGCGCTTATAACCGTGCAGATGTGGTGGCGCTGGCTGTGATCTGGCGCTGGCTGCTGAACGAAACGAATTGACATTCTAAGGAGGAATCATGTCCCATACCGCCGAATTTCAACAACTGTCCCCGACTACGCTGGCTGATGTGCTGGGGCGTGAACAGGTGATGGATATAGGCATTCGTCCCCTGTGGGCGGGGATGCCGCGTATAGCTGGCCCAGCCTATCCAGTACACTGTGCGCCCGGTGATAACCTGATGCTGCATGCCGCCATTCACCGCGCCCCGGCGGGTTCGGTGATCGTGGTCGAGGCGGGGGATGTGGATTACGCGGTAGCTGGCGGGAATGTGTGCGCGGTGGCGCAGAAAAACGGGATCGCCGCTTTTGTGATTGACGGCGTAATCCGCGATCTGGCGGAAATCCGCGAACGGCGGTTCCCCGTGTTCGCACGCGGACTGATGCCATTTCCCGGTGGCAAGGATGCGCTGGATGTGCTGAATGGCACGGTGCGCTGTGGGGGTGTGCAGGTGTCGCCGGGTGATATGGTGGTGGCAGATGAAGAAGGGATTGTGGTGGTGGCACAAGATGCCATCAACACGGTACTCGCCAGCGCACAGGCCCACGCCGCCCGCGATGCCGAGTTGACGCTGGAACAGTGGGAAGCCGCGCACCGGGCGCGGATTGACGAGATTTTGCGGAAGAAGGGTTTTTCCGGCTGAAAGCTGCGCTCAGCCGCACTCCAGATGGGCGATGCTGCTGAACAGCACATCGCGCAGGTGCGCGTCCGCCAGCGTGTAATACACATGCCGCCCGTGCTTTTGCCAGCGCACCAATTCCATCTCGCGCAGATACTTGAGTTGGTGGCTGACGGCGGGCTGATCCATGCCCAGCGCGCCCGTCAGATCACTCACGCACCATTCACCCTCCGCCAACGCCTTCAGCAAACGCACCCGTGTGGGGTCAGCCAGCGCCTGAAAGAAACGGGCAACGGTGCGAGCGTCGTCCACCGGCAGAATGGCGCGGGAGGCGGGCAGATGAAAAGCGGCAGTCGTCATGAGGTGTCCCCAAAGTTGTCGGGCAGCGAAGGTACCGCATCCGATTATCATCACGGTAGCAAAAAAAGACTCCCCGTGTCAATAGGGTGTGGGCACGGCGGTACGCGGGAAGGCACAAAACGGGATAGCCAGCGCGGGTGATGCTGCATTATGATGATTTCTCTGTTGTACACAGTGAGCGAAGGACAAGAAGCGTGAGTTATATTCTGGTGACGAATGATGATGGCGTGAGTGCGCCGGGGATTCTGGCGCTGGCACAGGCGATGCAAGTGTTCGGTGAGGTGCGGGTGATGGCTCCCGCCCGCAACCAGAGCGCCAGCGGTCACAAAAAGACCTTCTTTCAGGATATTCCAGTTCACAACAGCACCCTAGCGGATGGCGTAACGCCAGCGGTGGCGGTGGATGGCTCTCCGGCGGACTGCATCGCGCTGGCGGCGCTGGGGCTGAACGAATGGCCACCACGCATTGTGGTATCGGGCATCAATAAGGGCGCGAACATGGGGCAAGATGTGACCTACAGCGGCACGGTGACAGCCGCGCTAGAGGCCACCATTCAGGGCGTTCCGGCGGTGGCGGTGTCGCTGTCGCAGCGCGATGCGGAGCGCGTGGAAGATTACGCGATAGCGGCGCAGATGGCGGTGACAGTGGTTCGCAAAACGTTGGAGAAGTCCCTGCCGCCCCTGACTATCCTCAACCTGAATGTGCCAGCAGGTAATGACGTGCGCGGCCTGCGCCTGACGCGGCAGGGCATCCGCATCTATACCGACGAACTGGAACAGCAGCGCGAAGGTGCATGGCGCATCGTAGGGCCGGAACCGGGCGGCATCACCGACGAAGAAGGCACCGATCTGTGGGCGGTACACAACGGTTATGCCAGCCTGACCCCGATTCACCTCGATCTCACCGCACATCGCTATCTGGCTGATCTCGCAGCATGGGATTTGACCCGTTAGCCTGCACACTCCGGCAGCATCCCATACAGGGGTGGGTTTTCGGGGGCAAGGGCGCTTTCGTAGGGACATGGCCTGCCACGTCCGCCGTACACAGGCGGACAACACAGGTGTTGTCCCTACGAAACCTACACTTGTAAAGGACAGCACCTCGGCGTATCCCAACTTATCCAAACCTCATTTGGAACACCTTTTTGGGGATAAATATAACAAAATGGTTTGTTTTTGATTT
>CAIVEA010000414.1 GCA_903904765.1 uncultured Chloroflexota bacterium | reverse complement strand
GCCCTTCTCCCTCAGGGTGAAGGGAGTCAAACAAAAGCGGGGTTGCGTAGGGACACAGCTCGCGCTGTGTCCACTTGGTTTTTACGAGGGAAATGGACACAGCTCGCGCCGTGTCCCTACGAATCCATCTTTTACACCCTTCGCCTGAGGGTCAATCCCTAGCGCAGGACGGTGTACAGCATTTCTTTCCAGCGTGGAATGTCAATCTCCCAGACTACGCTCACCGCTTTGTTCGGGGCGGCCAGCACATCCCACAGCGCCTTGTTGCGTTCGTCGCGCCCCACGCCCAACTGATCCACGACGGTCATGCCGCGTGTGAGTTCGCTTTGCGTCTCCACCACCACATCATGCTGGCTCATGCGCGTAATCACCCCATCGGGATCGAGCGCGATTGCCATGCCTACCGGGTCAGGCAACGCAATGCCGCGTTCACCCGATTGGATGAAGTTGGCCTGAATCGCGGTGGCGTTGCAATCTACCGAGAAGTGCGCCAGCGGCGTATCGAAGCTCTTAATGAGGTCAATCTCGTTCATGCGGATGTTGGCATCGCCCCGGCACAGTTCCCAGCCAGCCATCTCACACTTCATGCCGGAACTGAACACGATCTGCGCTGCTTCGGGGTCTACCCACATGTTGTATTCGGCAGCCGGGGTCACATTGCCAACGGTGCAGCCCGCGCCGCCCATCATCACGCAGCGCGAGACATTCTCCACGATGCGCGGCTCAAGGCGAATTGCCAGCGCCACATTGGTCAGCGGCCCCAGCGTGACCAGCACGATGCCGGGGTTCGCCATGATGGTGTCAATCATAGCCTGCACCGCATGACCGGGGGCGGCGCTGCTCTTGGGCGGCGGGTAACCCTGATCGCCGAGGCCGTCTTTGCCGTGATACCACTGGGCATGTTCGTAGTGACGCAGTAGCGGGCGGTCTGCACCCTTATACACCGGCACGTTGCTCCCGCACAGTTCGACGGTGTACAGCGCGTTGCGCGTCCCCTGTTCGACGGGGACGTTGCCTGCCACAACGGTGATCGCTTTCACATCCACACCCGGCCAGCGCAACGCCATAATCAGCGCAACAGCATCATCAGAGGCGGTATCGGTATCAATAATGAAAGGGCGCATGAGGACTCCTCGGAGAATTTTCAGCCGCATTGAAATTTACGTTCAGAGAGCATAGCGCACTCGCCCCTCGCTGGCAATCAATGGACTGCGGAGCAACGGAGTGGATAGGACGTTTTCTTGCCAACTTGAAATGCTCTTTACTCGGTGCGATACTTACCGCGCTGTTGAAGGTTCGGATGAAATGGCCTATGGTGACTCGTTTTTGCTATATCTTCATGCTGGTGCTGCTGGCACTGGGTGTTCCGGTTGCTGCACAGGACAGTGGCCCGGATGCACCGCTGCCCACCCCCGCCGCGCCCGTGACAGCGGTTCCCATCCCGCGCCCGCTGCCCGTCCAAACACTGACGCAGGGACATGCCACGCTCGAATTGTTCTTCAGCGAACTGCCGCAGGGTTCAACCGGCGTACTGCGCGTGACGGGCGAAGGCTTGGCCGGCGCAAGGGCGCGTTTCCTGAACGAGTTAATCGAGTTTTTCGCGGTAGAGGGCGATGGCTTCTACGCCTTCATCGCACCCAGCATGGAGCAGAGCGCCCGCCAGTACAGTCTGGACGTGTTCACATGGTACGCCGACAACACCCGCGAAACGATCAACACACAGGTGAATGTGACGGTGGGCAAGTTCATCCGGCAGGAAGTCACGCTGGGGCCGGATAAATCCTATCTGGTGGATCCCGAAATCGAGCGCAACGAACTGGCACACCTCGAAAGCGTGTTCAGCACGGTCACGCCGCAGCAATTATGGGATAGCAAAGGCTTTGAACTGCCCATCCCCGGCGGGACTCTTACCTCGCCCTTTGGCGCGTTCCGCAACTTCAATCTGGCGATGGAAACCCGCCACACGGGCTGGGATTTGCGTGCCCCGCTGGGACAACCCATCCTCGCTAGCGCCAGCGGCACGGTGGCCTATGCCGGTTTCATGGATATTCGCGGCAATATCGTGATTATAGATCACGGTTGGGGCGTGTTCTCCACCTATTGCCACTTCGCGCAGATTCACGTCACACGCGGGCAAACCATCAGCGAGGGGCAGGTGCTGGGGACGGTGGGCAATACCGGGCGCACCAGCGGGCCGCACTTCCACTGGGAAATTGCCGTCAACGGGTCGTTCGTGGATGCCGAGCAATTCCTGCTGATGTGGAAACCGGGCGCAGGTACGTAACCTGTAACCCCTTATGACGACAGTTCAAGCCGACGCAACCGTGCCACTAGATGCTTACGGGTGTGCGTATACAGCTTGGCGTGTAGTTTGCTCATGTAATAGCGCACCCCACGATCCGTCAGCGCCAACACTTCTGCAATTTCGAGGTTGTTTTTTCCGTCTAGTAGTAGCCTGCCAACAGCCTGTTCCATTTCGGTTAGCGGAGATTGCAGCATCGCAGGCACTTCTCCGCCCATCAACCGAATCACCCGCCGCAGATGGTCGGCGCGGGCATCTCCACCTTCACCTTCATCCCATAACTCGGTGATGCGCCGACGCAGCAGTGGGAACAAGGCGACAGAAGCCAGCGGCAGCAAATTACCATTAGACTGTGTGCTATCCAGCACTGCATCCAGATGGCGACGGGCGGCGGTTTCGTCCCCCTTCAGCCAGTGAGCCAGCGTTTTGAGTCCTTGTGTGGCGGCCACCAGAATCGGCTGATCGCGCTGCACGAAGTCCTGTTCGATGGCATCCAAATCCTGAAGGGCGCGGTCAACCTCACCGATCACCAGCCGCGCATGCGCCGTCAAAAAAGCCACCGTCGCAGCCACTTCCCATTTCAACTCTCCCTGCGGAACATTCGCAAGCCAGAATTGGGCATCCTCGACACGATGGAAGCGCAGCAGCACCCGCATTCGTTCGCACTGGGTGGGCAAGTGGAACGTGGTGGCTATGTCCACACCATGCACCAGTGCAGCATTCTTGAAAGCGGTTTCGGCAGCAACCTGATTGCGCCGCATCAATTCGATGCTCCCGCGCAGACTGTACAACAGCCCCAACAGCGTCGTGTCAATCCATTCAATCTGCTGAAAAGTAGGCAGCAGCATGTGTTCAGCAGCATCCAGTTCACCCCGGTACATCAACGCAAACGCCGCTTCGTAGCAGAAGGTGCGCTCGGCATCTATCGCCCACCGCCCCAGCCCGCGCCGGATACCCTCCAGCACCCCCAACCCCTCCGCTGTCAGATTGAGGACGTTGCCGAAATGCCCGTCCGCTAGATCGAAGTAGATACGGGTCATCAAAACGTGCAAAAGCGTGGCCTTGCTGCCAATCTTGTGCGCGAGGTCATATTCCTGTTCGATCAAGTGACGCGCCCGTTGCGGTTGGTTGAGCGCGATACACAACAGCGCCATCAATCCTAGCGTATGTGCGTACAGCGAGTCTGGCGGGAGGTGGTTAAGCGCCTCTTCTAACTTCGCCAGCATGTCCACACGGCTGCTGGCAGCGAGATGAGCTTCCGCCAGCGCAATATCGCCGCGTAGCTCGTCGGCTTTCGGATGTGCTTGCAGCGCCGCCAGATGCGCCTGATTGAGCGCCAGATGCGCGGGTGAGTTTGCGCTGGAAAGGATGGCGAACAGACGCAAACGGGGGTACTCATCCAGCAATTCGGGCGGAAAGTCCTTCATCCACCGCAGCAGGGCAACGGGGTCGTTATCCACGATGGACTGGCGCGAGGCTTCCATGATGCAATCGGCAGTCAGTTCCAGATCGCCGCTGGCATAGGCATGCTCCGCCGCCACGCGGTACAACCCATCCGCTGCATACCATGCTGCCGCAAGGCGGTGTGCCTGCTGCCGCAACGCCGGGTCGCGCTGGAGCAACGCCTCGCGGAACAACGGGTGATAGCGGTAGGTGGGTGGGCTGTCGCTAATGCGCGTGATGAACAGACCAGCGTTCATCAGGGTTTCCAGCATGGCGGCGCTATCGGCGTTGTGGGTGAGCGCGACACACAGATCGAGTGTGAGCGACTCACCGATACAGGTGCGCTGCATGAAATCTAGTTGCGCCGGGGGCAATTGCCGCAACGCCTCATCCAGCAAATATTGCGCCGAATAACTGGCGGTGCGTTCCAGGATGGACTGACCGCCCTGTAACGCAATCGCTGCCAGTTTGATCCCCATCACCCAGCCTTCGGTGGCGTTAGAGATGCGCGTGATGGTGGTGGTATCCGGTGTTTTTTTGCTCTGCTCAGCAAGATAGTAGGCGGTTTCATCCATTGTGAAGGTCAAGTCGCTGAGGGTGTGCGCCAGCGCACTGATGATCGCATCCAGCGAACGCCCGACAAACACCACCCGCACCGCAACCGGCAGATGCGCGGCAAAATGCGCCAGCGAGCGCACTAGCACCGGATGGGTGATGAAATGCGTTTCATCCACCACCAGCGCGAGAGGGTTTTCCAGCACCCGCAGTTCTGCCAGTAGCGCATCCACAAAACGTTCGGAAACTTGGTCGCCCTCCTGTGCCAGCAGCAGCGCCGGATAATCGGAAAGCGACGGGATGGTGAGGCGAATCAGGCCGAGTGCGAACGACCAGAATGCACGGGGCTGGTCATCTTCTGGCATGAGCGAAAGCCAGCACACAGCCCCATTGAAAGCGTTCGCCCACTGCATCGCCAAGGTACTCTTACCCGAACCGGCAGGCGCGATCAGGGCGCTCACAGGATGTTTGTTGATGGTTGACAGCAGACGCGGGCGTGCCAGCAGCAGATCACGCTGCACGGGCAGGTTCAGTTTGGGCGGGGACGACACGGGTTTTCGGGCAGGTTTGGACATGACAACCTTTCAAACGACAGATGACGCAGATACTCAAATCTGAATACATCATTGAACTATGGCTATCGTATCGGATGTTCACCTATCCAAGCGTAATGATTTATTCCTCGTCCAGCCGCATTCGGCGCAACCGTGCCATCAACTGTTTGCGGGTGCGGGTATACAACTTGGCGTGCATTTTGGTCATGTAATAGCGCACACCATTGGTGGACATGAACAGGTCATCGGCAACATCGTCCAAAATCCGCCCGGTCAACAGTTGTCGTGCCACCACCCATTCGATATCGGTCAGCGGGGATTGTGGCAGGATGGGCGCGTCTTCGCCCAGCAGCAAAATCACCTGCCGCAGATATTCGGCACGGGCATCGTCGCACACCGCCCAATATTCGCCGATGCGCTGTCGCAACAACGGGAATAAATGCACATAGCTGAGTGCCAATACAATATTGCGGGGATAGGTTTGTGCTATCGTCGCATCCAACATACGCCGCGCCGCTATCTCATCCCCTTTTAGCCAGTAGGCCAACACTTTCATTCCCATCACCATGAATACCATAATTACCTGTCCCCACGCTGCGTATTGCTGTTCGAACTCTTGCAAATCCCAGAGAGCGCGGTCAATGTCACCGACGAGGATGCGAGCATGGTCGGTCATCAATGGAATGCTCGTACTCACATCAAACGAGGTTTCTTCTATTTCGATCTGTCTCAACCAGCCTCGTGCCTCGTCCTCGGTGTTGGGGAAGCGCAGGATATAGCGTACACGTTCCACCTGTGTGGGCAGGTGCAGAGGGCCATCCAAACTCCCACCACGCAAAATTTCGGCACTGCGGAAGTCGGCATCCCCGATTGCGAACTTCCGCCGGATGACCGCGATACTCGCATGCAAACTGTACATCAACGCCAGCATCGAAACGTGTATCCATTCGATCTGTCCGAAGGCTGGCTGAAGCATCTGCTCGGCAGCATCCAATTCACCCCGGTATAACAGTGCCAGCGCCGCCTCATAACGCAACGTGCGCTCGATTTCGTTCGCCCAGCGCCCCAAGCGATGACGCGCTTGTTGCAGCACCACCAGCCCTTCCGTTACGGATTTCAACACCTGATCCAGATCACATGCCGCCAAATACAGGTAATTACGCCCGATCAAGGTGTGGAGGATGGTGGCCTGACTGCCAATCGCATGTGCCACACGATATTCCTCTTCCATCAGTTCCATACCTCTTTTGGGCTGACCGAGGATGATAAATGCGGTAGACGCTAAACCTGTAGCATAAGCGTATAGCGAATCCTGCGGGAGATGCGCCTGTGCTTGTTCTAAATGACTCACCATAGCGGACAAATCGCTTTGACTCAAGCTGGCGCGTGCCAGTGCGATTTCACCGCGCAAGTGTTTGGCATTCGGATGCCCTTCCAGCGCCTTGAGATGGCTGTGAGCCTCCTCTATATCTTGTTTGAGATCAGTCAAGGAGATGATGGCGAGCAAACGCAAACGCGGATGGGCATCCAGTAAGTCAGTGGGGAAGTCCTTCAGCCATTTCAGCAGCGCGGCGGGGTCGTTATCCACGATGGACTGGCGCGAGGCCGCTATGATGTACTGGACGGTCAGCGCCCGGTCGCCGATGGCGTGAGCGTGTTCCGCTGCTGCACGGTACAGCCCATCCTGCGCGTACCATGCCGCCGCACGGCGGTGCGCCTCTTGCAGTAGCGCCGGGTCGCGCTGGAGCAGCGATTCGCGGAATAGCTGATGATAGCGATAAGTGGGTGGAGAATCACTAACGCGGGTGATGAATAGCCCTGTGTTCATCAGGGTTTCCAGCATGGCGGCGCTATCAGTGCGTCCGGTGAGTGCATTACACAGGTCAGGTGTGAGCGTCTCGCTAATGCAGGTGAACAGGATGAAATCCAGTTGCTCCGGGGGCAAATGCCGCAACGCCTCATCCAGCAAATATTGCGCCGAATAACTGGTGACACGCTCCAGTACGGCTTGTTTACCCTGCAACGCGATTCCCGCCAGTTTAACCCCCATCACCCAGCCTTCGGTGGCGCTGACGATGCGCGTGATGGTGGCGCTGTCCGGCGGTTCTTCGCTCTGATGGGCGAGATACTGCGCGGCCTCATCCATCGTAAAGGTAATATCGCCTACGGGATGAACCAGCGCCCCGATAACTGGATCGAGCGCACGCCCAACAAAGACGACTTGCGTGAGGGTGGGCAGATGGGCGACGAAATGTGCCAGCGAGTGTACAAGAACAGAATGGGTGATGTGCTGGGTTTCGTCCACCACCAGCGCGAGAGGGGTTTCCAACGCTCCCAATTCTGCCAGCAGCGCATCTACAAAGCGTTCGGAAACCTGATTGTCCTCCTGCGCCAGCAGCAACGTCGGATACTCGGAAAGCGATGGGATGGCGAGCCGAATCAGGCCGAGCGCGAACGACCAGAAAGTGCGGGGCAGGTTATCTTCCTGCGTGAGCGAAAGCCAGCAGACCGCCCCTTCAAAAGCATCTGCCCACTGTTTCGCCAGTGTACTCTTGCCAGAACCGGCAGGCGCGATTAGGGCGTTGGCCTGATGGTTGTTCAGGCGGGTCAGCAGGTGCGGACGATCCAGCAGCAACCCGCGATCGGTGGGCAGGTTCAGTTTGAGAAAAGAGGGGCTTTTGCCTGAAGGGATCATAGGCATTAGACGCAATGAATCAAGTGAGCTTAGTTTCGCGTTAGTATTCGCAACATTCCGCAACAGATATTAACCAATATAACATATTTCCGTCTTTTGGCATCTGTTTGGAAATAGAAATTGGATATTTAGGAGAAAGGGGCAAAATCGCGCTCCTGTAGCGCGTAAGGGCGTGGAGGGAAGCGTGACGGTGCTTTTAATCCATTGCGATGCGTTCGTAACCCAGATAGTGATAGATGGCTTGCAGCAACGCATTCACCGGGAATGGTTTGATGAGATCATTTTCAATACCCATCTGACGGGCGCGGTGCATTTCGCTTTCATTATTCAGCATGCTGAGGAACAGAATCGGGATGTGCTGCCAGCGGCTTTCGTTGCGAATGGCTTGCAGCATCTCAAATCCATCCATGCCCCGCATTTTGATGCCCGACACGATCAAATCGGGCTGCAACCGATGTTCGTGCAGCATATACAGTGCTTGCGTGCCATTCTCACAGCAAACCACCTCAAATCGCAGATCCACCTCGTAGATCAGAATTTCTTCGAGCATTTGCCGAATGGTTGTATTGGCTTCGACCAGAAGAATTTTCACGCTGTCCATGATGCCCTTCAGTCCTCATCAAGTGTCCAATGATTGACGGGAACACTCAATTACGGTGTACGCACACGCCATCACACGTTCAATTACAAATATACCACAAACAAACCAAAATGAAACATAGGGAAATTGTCAGCGTCACCACACATCATCGCCGATGCATTCATTCACGGTGCTAAAACGGAAATTTGAGGTATTGGGGAAGGGAGATGCGGAAGGGGGATGCGGAAGCCGACCTACTTTACCCGGTAAGTGGGGCAACCTTCCAACTGCGTATGAACGGCTTGTAGGAACTTGGGAACTGTAAACGGTTTCACGATGTAATCCCGGATGCCCATTTGCCGGGCACGATGGATTTCGAGTTCGCTATAGAGGACGGTCACAAATAGAATCGGGATATGCTGCCAGAAGGTTTCGCTG
>CAIVEA010000413.1 GCA_903904765.1 uncultured Chloroflexota bacterium | reverse complement strand
TGGGCGCTGATCGCCGCCGTACTGTTCGCCTGCACGCTCGGCCTAAGCACCGAAATGCTGCAATCCATCGTGCCAGACCGCAGCGCCTCGCTGTTCGATCTGGCAGTGAACTGGGGCGTGTCGCTGCTGGTGGCGCGGCACATCAGCCTGCGCGGGCAAAGGGCTGTGCTAGAATAACCGACATCCGAAATAAGGGCAGATTACCCCTGCGCGAGATGGGTTGAGCGATGAAATTCAGCGCAACTTCTTCACAACGATTATTCGCCCTGTGCTTACTGGCGCTGCTGGCGCTGGCGGGGACGGCCTGCGGCGCGTCCGCCCGTCCGGTCATCCCCACTCGCCGCCCCACCGCCACCATCACGCTCACGCCCACCGCCAGCCGTACCCCCGGCTTCGCCACCACGCCCACGCCGACTCCCACGCCGCAGGGGGGATCAGCCGTCCCTACGCCCACTTCAATCTTCGGCCCCACACAGGCCAGCGTTGCCGCACTGCCCACCGCCACCCGCGTGGTGAACCCCAATGCGCCGCGTATCGAGTTCTTCACCGCCGACCAACTGACCGTCGCCCCCGGCAATGATGTCACGCTGTTCTGGTCAGTCCGCAACACCAGCGGCGCGGTCATCTACCGCCTCGAAGCCGATGGGCAGCGCAACCAGCTGTGGAATGTCGCGCCGGACGGCAACCTGACCGTGACCACCCGCCGCCGTGACCGGGGAGCGATCACGTTTGTGCTGAGCGTGGGCGAAGGGGCGCAAAACGTGGAACAAACGTTGAGCATCCCGCTATCCTGCCCGGATGCGTGGTTCTTCCAGCCTGCGCCGGATTCCTGCCCGACAGGGCCTGCCGAAACCACCTCGATCATCGAAGAACCGTTTGAGCGCGGACGGATGCTGTATATTCAGTCGCGCAACCGCGTGTATACCCTGTTCAACGATGGCAAGCAACCGGCATGGGTGTCGGTGGAAAACCGCTACGATCCGACGATACACCCCGAACTGCAAGAGAACTTCGTCCCGCCTCCCGGTTTCGTGCAACCGCTGCGTATCCTCGGCTTCGTGTGGCGCGGCAGCGATCAGATACGCAACCGCCTCGGCATGGGGCTGCAAGCCGAAACACCGTATGAGGGATTCGTGCAAACCGTCACCTCCGCCGACAACAGCGAAAACCTGTACATCAGCAGCAGCGACGGCAGCGTGTTACAACTCGTCCCCGGCGGCGCGGCGTGGCAGATCATCACTGCACCCTGAGTGGCGGCACTAGCCCGAAAGCCTAAAACCCGTTAGAAATAGGCGCACTGCCGTTTGCAGTAACCCTCATCCCCCGCCCCTTCTCCCTCATGGCGAAGGGGTGACAGCCTATAATGTGTTTTTGAAGTCCCTCGCCATGAGGGAGAGGAATAAAGGGTGGGGGTTTTGAACTGTCGTATCCATCTGAATTGCCCTGTCGAAAGGCTGTGCCATGCGTTTCCCCTCTGATCGTCTTTTCTGGGGTGTCAGCCTCGGTCACATGGTCAACGATATGTTTATGAGCATGCGCTCGGTGCTGCTGACCTTCATCAGCGCCTACATCCTGCCGATGACCAGCCGACAGGTGGGCTTCGCGCTCAGTCTGGTCGAACTGACGGGCGCGATCAGCCAACCCTTCTTCGGCTGGCTGGCGGATCGGACAGGCGGGCGCTGGCTGGGCGCTGGCGGTGTGACCGTCACCATCACCATGTTCTGCGTGGCGATTGTGGCGGTGATGGCCGGCGCGAGTTACTGGCTACTGCTGATTCCGCTGGCGATGGCTGGGTTAGGCAGCGGTGCGTTTCATCCGGTAGGCTCGATGGTTGCCACCCACACCCACCCGCAGCAGGCGGGGCGCAACGCGGCGCTGTTCTTCATGTTCGGGCAGTTGGGGCTGGGCATCGGCCCCGCTGTCACTGGAATCCTGCTGGAGAACGCTCATTCGCGCATCAACGAATGGTTCGCGCCTACGCTGGGCACATCCTTCCCCCACCTGTTGCTGGAACATGGCACAGTGCTGCCGATTATCGGGCTATCGGTGGTCGCCATTCCGGTGATCTGGTTGATGGCGCGCACGCTGCCGGACAAGCCGGAGCCGCACCCGCACAAAACCGCCGAGCAAAACGCTGCCACGCCCAAGCGCATCCGCAAATGGCCGTTCGTCATCATGGCACTGGCGGTTTCCGCACGCGGCCTGTCCAGCCTCGCCACCGTCGCCTTCATGCCGTATATGTTCCAATTGAAAGGCTGGTCGCCCTCGGAATACGGTCTGCTCAGCAGTTCGTTCTGGGTGGCATCCGGTCTGGCGGGGGTGTGGTTCGGTATGCTCGGTGATCGCTACGACAGTCGCCGCGTCATCACGCTCAGCTTGATGGTTTCCGCCCCCGGCGTGTTCCTATTGCCCGATCTAACGGGCGTGCTGGCCTTCGCCGCCGCCATCCTCGTGGGCGCGATGAGTGGTTCGCACAGCCTGATCGTGGTGCTAGGGCAAAGCCTTCTGCCGGGGCGCAAGGGGTTCGCCTCCGGCGCGGTGCTGGGACTGATTTTCGCCACAGGTGCGCTGGGCAACCTGATCGTGGGGGACTTCATCGCCCGCATCGGCGCAGCCAGCACCTTCCAGTTGGTGGCGGTGATTACGCTGTTCGGGTCACTGTTGTGGCTGCTGCTGCCAGCGGTGAAGGACTCGTCAGCGGCAACGTAAACCAGAATGCGCTGCCCTTGCCCACTTCACTATGCACGCCGATCTGCCCGCCCATCGCCTCCACCCACGCTTTGGCGATGGCTAACCCCAAGCCCACGCTGCCGCTGCTGCGTTCCCGCGCCGGGTCTGCGCGGTAGAAGCGGTCAAACACATGCGCCAGCTTGTCCGGCGGGATGCCTTCGCCAGAGTCGCGCACCGTCACCCGCAGCACGCCACCCTCCGAATCCGCCAGCAACGTCACCTGCCCGCCCGGTGTATGCCGCAGCGCGTTTGCCAGCAAATTGCGGACGACCTGCGCCAGCCGATCTCCGTCCGCCCAGACGGACGGCAGCGCAGCGGCTTGCAGTTCCAACGCTGTCCCCTGCGCGTCCGCCGCCAGCGCGAAAGTATCTACCGTGCCACGCAGCAGCGGCAGCACATCCACCGCCCCGCTGTTCAACGGCAGTTGTCCGGCGTCCGCTAGCGCCAGTTCACGCACATCACTCACCAACCGCGCCAGCAAGCGCGTCTCGTCATACAGGGATGCGACCTCTTTCATCTCCAGAGGATACACGCCGTCCAGCATGGCGCGTAAGTTACCCTGCATCACGGTCAGCGGCGTGCGGAGTTCGTGGGCAATATCAGCCATCAGGTTGCGGCGCAGCGTTTCGGCGCGTTGGAGTTCGTCCGCCATTGCGTTGAAAGCCTGCGCGACTTCAGCAATCTCGGTTGCACCACCCACCGCCACGCGCCGATCCCAACGGTGTGCAGCGAAATCCCGCGCCGCCGCCGCCAGTGCCCCTAATGGCGCGACCAGAGCGCGGCTGATGAGGATGCCCAGCACCAGCCCCACCGCCCCGGCCACCAGCGCGGCGATCACCAGCGCGT
Organism: uncultured Chloroflexota bacterium; assembly: GCA_903904765.1. Next base: position 6,710 of record CAIVEA010000413.1, on the reverse strand, counting down.
TCCGCAACTGATTCAAGAAACCACGTTCCCGCGCATCCAAGCCCTCCGGCGGCATCATGTGGTCGCGCATATCGCCCGGCTGCCCGCGTCCCATCATCCCGCCCATGCCTATCGTTGGCGCAGGAGTTGCGCCAGCCGCCACCGCCGTCGCCTGTGCCGCGTTGCTATCTGCCACCTGTGCCAGATAGCGCCGGAACTGCTGATCGGTGTTCCAGTCCACTAGGAGCGCCACCACCAGCAGCGCCGCCAGCATCACGCCCACAAAGGCCAGCGTCAGCCGTACCGAAAGCCGGTTCATGCGTCCTCCCGGAAGCGATAGCCCACACCAAACACGGTTTCGATATAGCGCGGTTCGGACGGATTGGGTTCGATCTTGCGGCGCAGATTCTTGATGTGGCTGTCCAGCGTGCGCTCCAACCCTTCGTAGTGATAGCCCAGCGCCTTTTCGATCAATTCGTCGCGGGTGAAACTGTGATTCGGGTTATCCATCAGCGCACGGAGCAGAGCAAACTCCGTCGGCGTAAGGGGCTGATCCTGCCCCTCGACGGAGAGCGTGTGTCCATCCACATCCAGCCGCAGCGTGCCGATGCACAGCACCCGCGCTGGCGGTGGCGCACCCAGCGCCCGCCGCAGAATGGCCTGCACCCGCACCACCACTTCGGCGGGGTTGAACGGCTTGGTCAGATAGTCGTCCGCGCCGATGCTAAAGCCCTTCAGCTTATCCTCGTCCTCCACGCGGGCGGTCAACATGAGGATGGGCGTGTCGCGCAGGTGTTCGTCGTCGCGCATCCAGCGCGTGATGCTCCAGCCATCATGTCCGGGGAGCATTAAATCCAGCACCACCATATCCGGGCGTTCACGGCGCAGGGTGTGCATGGCAGTATCGCCATCAAACGCGGTCAACACCTGCATACCGGCCTGTTCCAGATAACTCTGCACCAGCCGGACGATTTTGCGATCATCGTCCACCACCAGAATTCGATACATGCCACCTCGCCTCCTGACAGCCCTCACCCGGTATCCACTTTGCAGCACAACCCTCATCCCCTTCTCCCTCATGACGAAGGGGATGAGAGCAGCGACTCACACATCCTCAGTGTAGCGCAGTTTACGCCGCTTCCATGTTATACTGCCTGCATGAATGGACTCTGAAATCACCCTAAAACCATGCCGTCTCTGCCCACCCCCACCTATGGCGAACGCCTGCTGCAACGGTTGTTGCGCGACCTGCCGCCCAAACAATTCTTCTTCCAGTACGAGCCGCAAATCGTCACACCCGAAGGCTATAGCAAGCCGGATTTCGTGATCGTGAGCGCCCTGCTGGGGGTAGTTGTGCTGGAGGTGAAAGATTGGGCGAAACTGCACAGCGGCGATCAGCGCATCATCCAGACACTGCGCCCCAACGGGGAGACTGCGCCCTATCCCAATCCGGTGCGGACAGCGGAAGGCTACGCCTACGACCTCAACCGCCGCTTCGAGCAACGCGCCGAATTATGGGAGCAGTACAAAGGCCGCCCGTGTCTGCGTTTCCCGTGGCAGGTGATGGTGGCGCTGCCGCGCATCTCACAGCGCATCATCGCACAGTTCGAGAAGCGCGGAGTGTGGCCTAAAGGCGTGGTCATCGGTCAGGAAATGCTGGCGAGTCCCACACACTTGCAACGCGCTATTCAGGATTTGCCATGGAAATACCGCCTCGAACGCCCCTTGTCGCTGGATGTATTGGACATCATCCGCGAAATTTTGAACCCGTCGCTGGTCGTCCTGAACGATGACCAACAGCCCGTAGGGACGCTAACCGAGATTCAGCACAATCTGGTAACAGAACCGCTGCGCGGCCTACTGCCCCGCCAGATGAGCCTGTTCAACATCGAGAACGACCTCTCCAACGAGGCGCTGGACATCCCCGAAAACGCCCATGTGCGGTTGGTGCGCGGCGTGGCGGGCAGCGGCAAAACGCTGGTGCTGGTGCGGCGCGTGCGCCACATGGCAGAAACCTACCCCGAAGCGCGGCTGCTGGTACTGACCTTCAACGTAGACCTCGCGGCAGATTTGCGTGCCCGACTCGGCAACGCGCCCGATCAAGCACAACAGGCGCAAGTGGAAGTCAGCGGCTTCCACCGCCTATGCCGCATTATCCTCGGTGATGGCTGGCGCGACCCGATTGGCATGGCGAACTGGCTGCGCGACCACGAACGCGCCGCACTGGATGCGCTGGGGCTGCCCGCGCCCTTCGTGGCGGACGAGTTCGCATGGCGGCGCGAAATGGGACTGATGGATGCGAACGCCTATCTGGAAGCCGACCGCAGCGGACGCGGACAGCGCCTTGACCGCGCCAAACGCGCCCTGCTGAACGCGCTGTTTGAGCGCACCCGCACAGCACAGGCGCAGGCTGGCACGCCCGATTGGGACGACATCCCTGCGCTGGCGCTAACCGCGCTGGAAGGAACGGTCTGGCAGGGCGCGTATGATGCAATCTTCATTGACGAAGCACAGGATTTTGCCCCATCATGGATGCAGGTGATTCGTGCGCTGCTCAAACCGGGAGGTAGTCTGTTCATTTGCGACGACCCGTCGCAAAGCATTTTTCGCTCGTACACATGGCAGCAAAAGGGGTTATCCGTTGTGGGGCGGTCACGCATTCTGCGCGTACCGTTTCGTTCCACCCGCGAGATCAGTCAGGCCGCACACAGCCTGATCGAAGCCGATGACGCGCTCCGTACCGCCGACGAACGCGCCGAACCGGATTTCACCTCGTATGAGCTGGGCAGTGGCCCTCTGCCTGCGCTCATTGCCTGTGCGGATGCCGATGCGGAAACACGCTTTGTGACCGAGAAAGTGCGCGACCTGCTAACCGCCGGCATGCCTCCCGGTCAGATCGCCATCCTGTGCCACGCCAAATGGCATACGCAACGATGGGAGGCGCTGCGCCAGCAAGGGCTGTATGTGCAGTTCTTTGACCGCATGAAAGGATTGGAATTTCAGGCTGTGTTCGTCCCGCATTTGCACGACACCTTCCCGCAACCGGACGATGCCGACGGGGTGACGGCGGCGCGGCGCAAACTGTATACCGCCATGACCCGCGCCCGCTGGCGACTGTTCATGAGCTACCAGAAAGTGCTGCCCAAACCGCTAGACCCCCTGCTCGATTATGTGTGGTGCGAAAATCAAAACGGACGGTAGAAAAAGATTTTTGCCAACGATACATGAAGAAAAAAACCAAATTCATCTATTGGTACTAATTGAAATATTCTTTGTCATGCGGTTGTAATATGCTGTGATAGATTAAGTGCCATTGCCCATGCAGAACGAGAAAGTGTAATGGACGCTCGCAGTCATTCAGATACAAACACTTCATTGAGTCGCATTCAATCCTTCTTTGCGACGATCACCCGCCCATCCGCCATATTCACCGATCCGGTCGCACGCCAGCAATCCCAACTATTGCTGGCGGTGCTGACCTCCATCATCGTAGGTGGCGGGCTGGCACTAATTCTTCAAGCCGTTTTGCATCCCGAATCCTTTCAGGATGGAGTGTACTGGCTGACGGTGGCGGTGTGGTCATTGACCGGGGTGCTGTACGCCGCCGCCAAACGCGGCCACACGCGGCGTACAACCATTGCGCTGATTGTGGCGCTGATGCTGTTCACCACCTCGCGCTTCACGCTGGATCATCTGCACTCACTCCCGTTCTATATCGTCCTACCCATGCTGCTGACGGCGCTCTTCTTCTCGCTGCGGGCAACTGCGCTCATCGGACTGTTGGTGATCGTAATGCCGGCTACGCTGCTGTTCGCAAACCCTGCCACAAACCTCGATGATTGGAAATGGCTGGTCGAAAGCATTCTATTCTTCTTCCCTGTGGGCATCATGATTCAGGTCTACAGCCACAGCCAGCGCACCGCCTTGAAATCCGCCCACGACTATCTCGTAACATCCGAAGCCATGCTGGAAAAGCGGGTGGAAGCCCGCACACGAGAATTACAAGAATCGGAGCGTTCCCTGCGCGAAATACAGCACAGCTACTATTCGCTGTTTGAGCAGGCGCATGACGCAGTGTTCATGTTAGACTTTGAGGGTAAGCATATTCAGGCCAACCGCCGCGCCGCCGAAATGCTGGGCTATACCCCCGAAGAACTCAAAACCATTGGCTTCCGACAGACCTCTGCCGAAGTCGGCAAAAGCAGCGGGGTGATTCAAAGGCTGATGGCTGGCGAACACATCCCGGTCTACGAACGCATCTTCCTGCACAAAGACGGTCACAAAATCCCCGTTGAAATCAATCTGGAACTGGTACGGGATATAGAAGGCCATCCGCTGCACATCCAGAGCGTTGTGCGCGACATTTCTGCCCGCAAAAAGATTGAACGTCAGGTTAAACTGCAAAGCACGGCGCTGGAAGCCGCTGCCAACGGCATCATGATTACCGATCGAGATGGGAATATCGAGTGGGTAAATGCGGCCTATTCAAAGTTGACAGGCTATGCCCTCGAAGAAACGCTGGGGAAAAACCCGCGTGTGCTGGTGAAATCCGGCGAACATTCTGAGGCATTCTACAAAGACCTGTGGGATACTATCCTCGCTGGCAAAACATGGTGGGGGCGAATTATCAACCGCCGTAAAGACGGCAGTCTGTATACCGAAGAACAGACCATCAACCCGGTCTGGGACGACAAGGATGAAATCAGCCACTTCGTCGCCATCAAGCAAGATATCACGCAGCGCGATAAAGATGCCATCGCGCTGCAAGAGAGCGAATCGCGCTATCGCAGCATGTTCGAAAACAATCAAGCAGTCAAGCTGCTGATTGACCCGGACTCTGGTGCGATTCTGGACGCAAACTCCGCCGCCATCGAATTTTACGGCTATACACAGGAAAAACTCCTGAGTATGCATATTCAGGAGATCAACACGCTCACACCAGATGAAGTGAAGGCGGAGATGGCTCTAGCACGCAAGGAACAGCGCCGGGTATTCCACTTCCAGCACAGGCTGGCCAGCGGTGAAGTCCGCGATGTAGAAGTGTATTCTGGCCCGGTCTACCTGACGAACAAGCAGTTGTTATATTCCATCGTGCTGGATATTACCGCCCGCAAGCAAACCGAAGCCGCCCTGCGCGACAGCGAAAGCCGCTACCGTCTGATTGCTGAAAATGTGAGTGATGTCATCACGCGCTCCACACCGGATGGCGTTCGTACCTTCGTCACCCCATCATGCTATGGCCTTCTGGGTTATCGGCCAGAGGAGATGATTAACCGCAGCGCCTATGACGACATCCACCCTGACGATGCAACCCGCAGCCAGCAAACTATCACGGAGGCCATTGCAGCCGGCGCGAACCTGCTCTCGCTCACACATCGGTTGCGCCACAAGGCCGGTCATTACATCTGGTGTGAGGTCAACTGCACCATCGTCCGCGATGCGGATAACAACGCAGTGGAAATCATCGCCATCCTGCACAATATCACCGAACGCAAATGGGCAGAAGATGCGCTGCGCGAAAGCGAAGCCAGCTACCAGAGCGTGGTACAAACGCAAACGGAATTGATCTGCCGCTATACGCCCGACCTCATCCTGACCTTCGTCAACAGCGCTTATTGCCGCTACTTCGACAAAAAACCGGAAGATTTGATCGGGCGCAGTTTCCTCGACCTAATCCCGGAAGACAATCGCAGCGCCGTCAAATCCTTCTACGAAGACCTTGTTCGCACCAAGAGCAGCAGCACCTACGAACACGAAGCCACATTGCCGGATGGCAGCCAACGCTGGCAAATGTGGACAGACACAGCCATCGTGGATTTACAGGGGGAAGTGACGGCGATTCAGGCGGTGGGTGTGGACATCACCGATCGCAAGAAAGCCGAAAACGCGCTGCGCGAAAATGAATCCCGACTGAACAACATCCTCGACTCGATGCAGGAAGCCGTGTGGTCAGTGGAACTACCAGATTTCAAGCCACTATATTTTAACGCTGCCGTTGAGCGTGTCTTTGGTCGCCCGCGCAGCGAGTTTTATAGCAGCGATGGTATGTGGGGGCGCATGGTACACCCGGAGGATACGGCGCTGTTTCAGCAAGTGGTGAGCGAAACTCGGCGAACAGGCCGCAGCATCCGGGAAATTCGCATCCTGCACACTGACAATACGGTGCGCTGGATTTATTCGCAGATGTGGCTAGTACGCAATCAAGACGGGCAACCTATTCGCTTGGAGGGTATCGTCAGCGACATCACCACCCGCAAACAGGTGGAAATCGTCCAGCAGAGCTTTCTCGATGATATGCGGGCACTCCAGCGCATCCATCTCGAACTGAGCCGCACAGACGATCTGGACACGCTCTATATGCAGATGGTGGCACTGCCGCGTGAATGGCTGGGGCTGGAACGGGTCGGCCTATTCGCACTCAATGATGATGGCACGGTGCTTTCAGGGACGTATGGCGTAGACCCGAACGGGGATATACGCGACGAACACTACTATCAAGAAAATGTGACCACCAACCATTGGTCGTTGGATGTGTTGCACGCGCCGGATCATGTGCGCTTCTGGAGCAACGCGCCGCTGAATGACAATGGTGTGGCAGTGGGCACTGGCTGGAAAGCCGGAACGGCGCTGTGGAACGGTCAAAAATCGCTCGGTTATCTCATCACCGATAATTTCGTGAACAGGCGACCACCCCGTCCTTATGAAACCGAGTTAATCTCGGTGCTAGGCAG
>CAIVEA010000412.1 GCA_903904765.1 uncultured Chloroflexota bacterium | reverse complement strand
TGACGCGGAGTACCGCTTTGGAGAGGGGTGAAAGACGCATCTGTTGGTCTTACTCCCCATCGCCTTCAGGGCGAAGGGGCAGGGAATGAGGGTTGTCCCGCAAAAAACCTACCCTTGTAAGCCACCCGCCCCCTCTCCGTAGCGCGGTGTACCGCTGGAGAGGTGCGAAAGAGGGAAAGAGATGTGTCTTGCTTCCCCTCTCCTAGCTGTACCCAGCGGTTGGGAGAGGGGATTGAGGGGTGAGGGCGATTTACAGTTGCGCCAGCATGTCGTACACGGGGACGAGTTGCTGGTAGCTGGCCTCGAAGATCGGCAACAGCTTCTCGTAGGTCGCCACCGCCGCCGGATCAGGCGTGACGACTTCCGCGATCTGGTTCATCTGCTCGATGATGTTGAAGTCCTTGTACAGCCCCACGCCCACGCCGCCCGCAATCGCCGCGCCCATCGAGGTTGCTTCTTCGAGAATGCTCAGGCGTTGCACGGGCATATTGAACAAGTCCGCCATAATCCGGTTCCAGAAGCGTCCCCGCGCCCCGCCGCCGATCACGCGCATCGCGTCAATCTTCGCGCCCTGCGTGGTGAAGCAGTCGAGGATGACGCGCAGGTTCATGGTGATGCCTTCCAGCACCGCCCGCACCATATCGTTGCGGGTGTGACGGATGGTCAGGCCGATGAATGCGCCGCGTGCGCGGGTGTTCCAACGCGGGCTGCGTTCGCCGATCAGGTACGGCAGGTACAGCAGGCCGTTCGCGCCGACGGGCGAACGTTCCGCGCCGAGGTTCATCAGTTCATACGGGCTGATGCCCAGATCAGCCGCCGCCTGCACTTCCGGTTTTGCCAGCTGGTCACGCGCCCATTGATACGACGCGCCTGCGGTTTGCATCGTGCCGGTGGGCATGAACATGCCGGGAATCATGTGGGCGAAGGTGAAGGTCTTTTCGTCCGGGTCATAGATCGGGCGCGGCGTGGAAAGGGCAATCCACGACGACGAGCCGACGTAGTTGTAAGCCGAACCTTCCGCCACCACGCCCGCGCCGATGGCCGCGCAAGTACCGTCGCCGCCACCCGCGACGACAGGCGTACCCGCCGGCAGGCCGATTTCACCAGCCACCGAGGGTAGCAGTTCGCCCACCACATCCAGCGAGGAGTGAATGTCCGGCAGCTTGTCCGCGTCCAGTTCCGTCGCTTTGACGATGGCGGCTGACCATGTGCCTTTTTCCAGATCGTATAGGTTCATGCTGGACGCATCCGAAGGTTCGGTCACGAACTTGCCCGTCATGCGGGCGATGACCGAGTCTTTGGCGTGCAGGAACTTATAGGTGGCTTTGTAGGTATCTGGCTGGTTATCGCGTATCCACAGGATTTTCTCCAGCGAATAGGCGGGACTCAGGCGGTGTCCGGTGATGCGGTAGACATCCGAAGGCGAGATGCGTTCGCTAATCCACGCGGCCTGTTCCACCGAACGCTGATCCGCCCAGATGATGGCGTTCCGCAGCGGACGCGCCTGCTCATCCACCGCCACGCAGCCCATCATCTGTCCGCTGAACACCACGCAGGCCACATCTTCAGGCCGTGCACCCGCCGTTTCCTTCAGCAGTTTGCGGGTGGATTTGCACACCGCTTGCCACCAGTCCTCCGGGTTTTGCTCTGCCCAGTTGGTGTGTTCAAAGCGCGTTTCGTAGGCGGAGAACGCGCTGCCCAGCAAGCGGCCATCACGGTCATACAGCGTGGCCTTGTTGCCGGTTGTACCGAGATCATGCGCGAGGACGTATTGTTTCATGGTGGCTTGTTTTTCCTAAAATATTTTCTACTTCGCCCATTTGGGATTCGGAACGAGTGTCGGCTTGCCGTTGCGTTCCAGCACCAGCGAAGCAAACCCCTTGTCGGCAATCGCGGCATAGTCATAGCCTGCGTCCGCCGGGTAGCAAGCGTAGAACGCGAAGTTATCGCTGCCGACGTTGATGGTGCGGTGCGCCCAGAACGGCGGGACATACGCCGCCACGCCACGAGTCATCTCGATGGTGTGGATTTGGCCTTCGCGGGTTTGCAACAGCAGCAGTCCCGTTCCGGTAATGCCAGTGTAAATTTCGGCACATTCGCCTTTGGCGTGGTAATGCCCTTTGGTGAAGAAATACTCGTCCCCGATCTTGCCGGGGTAGATCACGGTGGTCGAATAGCGCAGTTGCCCCGGCTCAATCGGGTTTTCGGTGGCCTCGAACACATCGTACATCAGCGGGTTTTCGGCGGCGCGGGCGGCTTCGGCGGCGGAATCGGCATATAGGCCGCGCAGATCGCTCAAGCGGCGTTGCTGCACCAGCACGGCATCGGTGAACACACCGGTATCCAAGTCCAGTTTTCGCCACAGCGGAGTCATGTAGTTAACCATTGTCGTCATCCTTGTATAACACTCATCCGCTTTGATGTGGCGGATACGATTGGATTATGTTGACCTCACCCCTCAATCCCCTCTCCGTGCGGAGAGGGGAAGCTAAGCACAGCGCAGCGGGGTGAGGCTGTCTACCCCGCAGGCGGCTTGACAATCGCCGCGCACGGTTCGCCTTTTAACACCTGCACCAGATTCACGGAGGACATTTGCGCCATCCGCGCCACTGATTCGCGGGTGGTCGCGCCGATATGCGGGGTGGCGATGAAATTTTCGTGCGTCAGCAGCGGGCTGCCGTCCGGTGGTTCGTGCTGGAACACGTCCGCCGCCGCGCCGCCCACTTGCCCTTCTTTGAGCGCCGCGTACAACGCCGCTTCGTCCACCAGATCGCCGCGTGCTGTGTTGATGATATACACGCCGCGCTTCATGCTCGCCAGCGATTGCGCGTTGATGAGATGGCGCGTTTCTGGCGTGGCGGCGGCATGCAGCGTAATCACATCGCTCTGCGCGAACAGCGTTGCCAGTTCCACCCGTTCCACGCCAGCCACATCTTTGCTCCAGAACGGGTCATAGGCGATGACGCGCATCCCCAGCACCAGCGCCTTTGTCGCTACATCGCGCCCGATAGCGCCGAAGCCCACTACACCCAGCGTTTTGCCGCTGAGTTCCCATCCGGTAGGCCGCTGCCACACGCCGTTGACCGCCGCGTTCGCCACCTGCGGGATGCGCCGTGCCAGTGCGAAGATCATCCCCAGCGCCAGTTCCGCCACCGCAATCTGGTTCGAGCCGGGGGTGTTTGTGACCACAACCCCTTTGCGTGCCGCCGCTGCCAGATCAACCGCATCCACACCCACGCCATAACGCGAGATCACACGCAGTTTGTCGGCAGCTTCGATCACGCTGGCATCGCAGGCATCCAGCCCCAGAATCACGCCGTCATAGCCGGGGATGATGGCACGCAGTTCTTCGGCGGAGTAGGGGTGTGCCGGAGCGCGTTGCTCCACCTGACACCCCGCTTCTTGCAAAATTTCATGATGACGACCGGGATTCGCAAACGAACGAGCCGTCACCAGCACACGGTAATTCATGGTGATTCACATCCTAGTCCGAATAGCTACGGCGCGGGAACTTGACAGTCAGCGGGGGCGGCAAATCGTTAATGAACGCCTCGCCCACTTTTTCGCCCTCCACCACCCGCACCAGTTCGATCTCAAAAGCGGAACGATCTCCCCGGTGATAAGCGCGGTAATACTCAATTGGAGCGCCGTTGCTGGAATAACTCACGCTCTCCAACTGAATTAGTGGTGTACCTTTACGCACTTGCAGCAATCCGGCGCTGTATTTGTCCGCCGCCACCGCTTCTACTGTGCGATGACCGGAAGCGATGAACACGCCATATTTCTGTTCCAGCAAGCCATAGAGCGATTGGTGCGTCAGATCGGCGGTTAACAGGTCAGGGCATAGGCGCTGCGGCAGGTAGGTCGTCACCAGCACAATCGGCTCATCATGGATGAAGCGCAGCCGTTCGATCTCCAGCACGGGTTCGTTCAACTGGATATGCAACTGTTCCGCTAAGGCTTCGCTGGCGGGGATGATGCGTTGCTTGAGGACGCGGCTCACGGGTTGATAACCCTGCGCGGTCATATCTTGATGAAAGCCAGTTAGCCGCTGCACCAGCCCTTCTTTAATCTTCGGCTCGGTGACGAACGTACCTTTGCCCTTCTGACGGCGGATGAGTCCTTCCGTGACCAGTTCGTTCAGCGCCTGCCGGATGACCGGACGACTGACATCAAACGACTCGCACAGTTCATGTTCACCGGGAATTTGCTCGCCGGGCTTCCAGCGGCGCTCCCGAATCCACTCCCGGACGACATCTTTGACCTGCGCGTAATAGGGTATAGGGCTATTCCGGTTAATGGGACTGTTCACGGGGTATCCTGTCATAACAAGCATACAAGTGACTATTATAGGCAACCTGAGGGCGCTCTGTCAAACCATTTTGGGCAGCATCGGAAACTGCGATTCATCCCGATCTTTTCCGCCTCCAAAGCGCAAATCGCGCCGCATTCCACGTAGGTTTTTCACAATTTCAGGGAATACTCCTAAAGCAACCCTCTGTCATGTTGGAATATATTCCGTAATTTGACACCTTACGATCAGCGCAATATAATCGCTATCGCGTCACCCTGTTATAACAAGACAACAAGTTGCGGGATTCGTGTCTTGGTACAGCGAGGGAACGTATAAAATCCGTTCTCGTTTTAGGAGCTATAAAGATGAAAAAGCTCGTTCTATTTGTCGTGCTGGCGCTGTTTGCGCTCAGCCTCGTCCCGACCGTTGCTCAGGACCAACCGTTCGCGGGCAAGAAGGTCGTTGTTGTCACTCAGCCCGGTGCCATCGGTGGCCCCGCTGAAAAGTATGGTCAGGAATGGGCTGCGGCCACTGGCGCAACCGTCGAAGTTCAGACGTTCGCGTTCTCGGACCTGTATCCCAAGATGATCACCGCCCTCCAGACGGGCAGCGGTGAATTCGATGTGTTGATCTACGCCTCGGACTGGATGGGCGACATCGCTGGTGGCGGCTATGTGCAGCCGATCCCGGATGATGTGAAGGAAGCGGTTGACTGGAACGACATCCTGCCGCTGTACCGTGAACGTATCGCCAACTGGGGCGGCGTGACCTATGCCGTTCCGTTCGATGGCGATAGCCACATGATGTACTACCGCAAGGACCTCGTTAATCCCGCCAGCCCGTACAACGAAGAATTCAAGGCTGCTTATGGTCGTGACCTCGATCAGCCCAAGACCTGGACTGAATACAAGGACATCGCCACCTTCTTCCAAGGCAAGGAAGTGGACACCGCCGGCGTGACCGCCCCGATCTACGGCGTGGCCGAAGCCCTCCGTAAGAAGGCTCAGAGCTTCTGGTTCCTGATGGATCGCGCTGCGGGTTACTCGAAGATCCCCGGCAACCCGTACTTCTTCTTCGACGAAACCATGAAGCCGCTGGTCAACAACCCCGGCTGGGTGCAGGGTCTTCAGGACTGGATTGACATTTACAACTGCTGCGCTTCGCCCGACATGATTAACTTCGACGTGGTGAACGTCCGCGCCGTGTTCCCCGCCGGTCAGGCCGTGTTCGGTCTGGACTGGGGCGATGTCGGCCCGCTGACCGTTGACCCGAATGCCTCGGTTATTCAGGGTCTGGCTGGCTTCGGTGTGACCCCCGGTGCGGAAAAGTACTGGGACTACACCACTGGCGCGTGGGTGGATGCTGAAGGTGGCGTGAACTCGGCTCCCTTCATCGCCTTCGGCGGCTGGGTGATCTCGGTTGCTAAGGACAGCGATGTGAGCGATGCGGCCTTCGATTATGTTAAGTACCTCGCTGGCAAGGACCTCGCCGGCGTGCTGGCGACCACTGGCGGCACGGGCGTGAACCCGCTGCGTCAGAGCCAGTTCGACAACCTCGCCCTGTGGACTGCCGCCGGCTTCGACGAAGAATCGGCGAAGGACTATCTGGGTGCGGTTCTGGACACCATCAATGACCCGAACGCCATTGTTGACCTGCGTATCCCCGGCGCGTTTGAATACTTCGACGCTCTGGACGCTGGCATCGCCAAGGCTGTGACCGGCGAAGCCACCCCGCAGGCTGCTCTGGACGAAGTGGCGGCAACCTGGGATGCCATCACCGAACGTCTGGGCCGCGAAAGCCAGTTGGCGCTGTACAAGCAGTCGCTGGGTATTGAGTAGTTTGTAACCGGGCAACGGAGCGCCTTCCTCGTGGGGGCGCTCTTTAACCCTCCTGCACCCCTGCGAGTCCGCGTGGCTGGCAGGGGGCAATTTTTTCTAAGCGGCGCAAGCTGTTTGATTCAAAAGCTTTTATTTGAGGGCTTTTCTTGTGTCGAATCTATCTACGATGAAGCCTTTATCTCCTGCGCCGGAGGACATCCGCGAATCCCGCGAAGACCGCCTGTTTAAGCGGGTCTTTCTCTCGCCTGCGGTTGTTATCCTGCTCATCCTCTCGATTTTTCCGCTGATCTGGTCGCTAGGCGTGAGCGTCACCGACTGCCAGCGCAGCCCACAGGCCAACGCCGGGACTTCTGTCGGGGTCGCCAGCGCCCTGTGTTTGGGCAATCCGGCGCAGTTTTCGCTGAGTAATTATGGTCGCGTGCCTACGGATGAACGCCTGCTGAATGCGGCCAAGAACACGTTATTTTATGTGCTGGTGGGTGTCACCATTCAATATGCGATTGGTTTTGGCATCGCCATCATGCTCAATCAGGAATTTTTCGGGCGGCGGTTCTTCCGCTTAATTTTCATGCTCCCCATGATGATTACGCCCGTTGCCGCCGGTTATGCCGGACGTATGATGTTCGACAGCGGTATCTCGCCGTTGGCACAGTTACAGCGCACTATCGGGACGTTCCTATCCGGTTTGACAGGCGCAGATATTAAAATTGCCATCCCGTGGCTGACGGATACCGGTGTCGCGCCCTATACCATGATATTGATCGATTCGTGGCAGTGGATACCGTTCATGACGCTGCTGCTGCTGGCGGGGATGCAGGCCATCCCGGATGAGGTGTACGAAGCGGCGCGTGTGGACGGCGCGAATACACGCCAAATTTTCCTCCGCATCACGTTTCCGATCATGCTGCCCATCTCGTTGACGGCGCTGCTCATCCGCAGCCTCGAAATGTTCAAACTGGTGGACATCATCAATGTGGTGACGGGCGGCGGCCCCGGCAGCGCCACCGAGTCGCTGGTGATGTATGTGTTCGATACCGCCCTCAGTTACGGTAACTACGGTTACGCCGCTGCCATCGGTTATGTGCTGCTGGTCATGGTCATCGCGTTTGCAACCGCTTTCCTCGCCATCTCGCGCCGGATTACCAAGCAGCAGTTGGGGACATCTATATGACGACCATCAGTTCGCGTGATAATCGCGTCCAAGTTCGCCGAATAGCCATTGGGAACAACAGTGTAAAAAGACGTTCCCTCCGTTCCACGATTTTCCTGTACACAATGCTCATCATCTGGGCGATCATTTGCGTTTTCCCGTTCTACTGGCTGTTCACCACGTCGTTTAAGCGCCCGTTGGATGTGAACCGCGTCCCGCGCTATATCCCGTTTGTGGACTATCAACCCACAACGGATCACTGGAAATTCCTGCTGGTGGATGAACAGGCCAAAACATGGCGCTACTTCCGTAACAGCCTGATCGCCGCTGGTTTGTCGTGCGTGTTCTCGGTGATTGTCGGTTCGATGGCGGGTTATGGTCTGTCGCGTTTCCGCTACCATTGGTCGCGCATCGGCTGGAAGAACGACAATATCGCCTTCTGGATTATCTCGCAGCGTTTCTTACCTCCGGCTGCGTTGGTGATTCCATTCATCTTGTTTTTCAACGCACTACGCTTAATTGACACGCATCCGGGTTTGATTCTGGCCTATACCGCCTTCAATCTGCCCTTTGCTGTGTGGATTATGCGCGATTTCTTCAACAGCCTTCCGGTTGACCTTGAAGAAAGCGCCCGTGTGGACGGCGCGACCCGTTGGCAAACCTTCGTGCGTATCGTGCTGCCGCTGGCAACGCCGGGGCTGGTGACGGTGGCGCTGTTCTCGTTCATCTTCGCGTGGAACGAGTACCTGTTCGCCCTGATGCTCACCAACTTCGAGGCCATCACCATGCCTGTCTATTTGGCAGGTATGAAGAGCACCAAAGGCATCGAGTGGTGGTATATGTCGGCGCTGACGCTCATCATGGTCGCTCCGGTCATGTTGATCGGGCTGTTCCTGCAACGCTACATCGTGCGCGGTCTGTCGGCAGGCGCGATTAAAGGTTAATCGGCAAGCCGCCACCGCCCGCAACCACGTTCAATCTGCAAAATCCCCTTCCCGCAGGGGATTTTGTTTTGATGCACAACCCTCATCCTGATGCGTCTTGCTTCCCCTCTCCAGCGGTACTCCGCATGTTGGAGAGGGGACTGAGGGGTGAGGTTCTTCGTTTTCCCTCTTTTGTACTCCCCGCTTTCTGGGGGATACAAACACCATAAACCGTCCGATAATAGATTACGTCGAATCTTTCCCTGCGGGTGTATGATGGGAAAGGTTCGTTTCATACCCTAACAGGGATTTCCCGTCCAGAGAGGCGGGGGAGGAACAGACGCACATGGACATTTTGATCCCGATTGTGGCTGTCGTTGCGGTGATTTTTGGCTTGATTGCCGTCACCGGACTGGTCATCATTAATGAGCGAGAAGTGGGTGTGGTCATCAAGCGTACCTCGCGCAAATCGTTGCCGCCCGATCGCTTGATCGCGCTTAACGGCGAAGCTGGTTATCAGGCGGACACGCTTGCCCCCGGTTTCCACTTCGGTTATGTTCCCTGGTTCTACAGTGTGCGGAAAGTATCTGTTACGGTCATTCCCCCCGGTCAGATCGGGCTGGTGGTGGCGGCGGACGGGTCATCTATTCCAGCAGAGCGCATTCTGGGGCGCGTGGTGGATAGTGATGATTTTCAGGATGCGCGTAAGTTCCTGACCAATGGCGGCGAAAAAGGTCGTCAGATCGGCATCCTGACGGCGGGTGCGTACCGCATCAACACCGCTCTGTTCACCGTGATTACGGCGGCCACCGCCAACCAGCACGGCATGAACAAGGATGATCTGGAAATCTATCAGGTCGAACCGGATCAGGTGGGCATTGTGACCACGCTGGACGGCGCGCCGATTGATGAAGGCGAAATCGCCGGTCTGTATATCCCCGGCCACGACAACTTCCAGAACGCGCAGGCCTTTTTGCAATCAGGCGGGCGGCGTGGTTTGCAGGAACAGGTGCTGCTCTCCGGCTCGTGGAACTTGAATCCTTGGTTCGTGCAGGTGGAACAGGTTCCCATGACCGAAATTCCCATCGGCTATGTGGGTGTGGTCATCTCGTATGTTGGCAAAGCGCATATTGATGTGAGTGGTGTGGAGTTCAAGCACGGCGATCTGGTGAATGTCGGGCATAAGGGCGTGTGGGTCACGCCGCTGTATCCGGGCAAGCACCCCATCAACACGCACATCATGAAGGTCGAACTGGTTCCGACCACCAACATCGTGCTGAACTGGTCGCCGCGCACCGAAGCGCACAGCTATGACTCCACGTTGGCCTCGATCACGGTTAACTCGAAAGATGGTTTCACCTTCGAGTTGGATGTGGCGCAGATCATCCATGTGGGCGCACTGGAAGCGCCGAAAGTGATCTCGCGCATCGGGTCGGTGCAGAACATGGTAGACCATGTGTTGCAGCCCATTGTCAGCAACTACTTCCGCAACGCGGCGCAGTCCTATACCGTGCTGGACTTCCTGAATGCCCGTAGTGATCGCCAGTCGGAAGCCACTGTGCATGTGGGCAAAGCCATCCGCACCTACGATGTGGAAGCGATTGACACACTGATCGGCAAGATTGTGCCGCCGCCCGCGCTGATGCAAACGCTGACCGACCGTAAGCTGGCGGAAGAACAGAACAAGACCTATCAGGTGCAGCAGGAAGCACAAACGCAGCGTCAGCAGTTGGTACGCGCTACCGAACTGGCCGACATTCAACAGAGCATGGTGAAGTCGGAACAGGGTGTGAGCATCGCTGAACTGCAAGCGCGTTCTCAGATCAAGCAGGCCGAAGGTGAGGCCGAGTCGACCCGTTTGAAGGCGCAAGGTGAGGCCGAAGCGGTACGCGCCATCGGTGAAGCGAAGGCTTCGGCATACCGCGCTGGTGCGGAAGCGATGGGTCAGCAGGGGTTCACTGCCGTTCAACTCATGCAGATCGTGGGCGACCAGAAGGTACGCATCATCCCGGAAATCGCGGTCAATGGCGGTGGCAACGGGCAGGGTGGCGGCAGTCTGGTGGAGGCGTTGCTGGGCATGATGCTCCGCAGCGAAATCCAGAAGATGAACACCACGACCAGCACGGACGCGCCCCAGAGCTAACCGCGCAGACTCCTCAACCGTACTCGTTTTCTGTAGGGACACAGCGCAAGCTGTGTCCACTTGTTTTTGAGGCAAGTGGCAAATGGTGAGCAATCCTGAACACATTGAAAAAGTCCGGCAGGAGATTATGCGCTTCCGCGAACTGCTAGACGTGATGGCGCTCAAGTTGCGCGACGGCGAACGCGCCTACGAGCGCCTGTTCGCGGTGCTGCCGCCGGAAACCGCCCAACTGCGCGAAAAAGACCGTCAGACCAAACTGGCGGAACATATCATCGGCAACCTTGAGCCGTTGCGCCGCGTGGTGGTGAACGCACAGTTTGATGCGCGTGAGATGGAACGTGCCTTCGAGGAGCTACATGGCATCATCCTGTCGAGCGAAGAGGATGAGGCGAGCGAGACAGACGAAACAAACTGAAACGGATGCGGCGGACTAATCGCGCAGGTCGAGGAATGGCAGCGCCGGACGGTTTATCCCATCGGGGCGCGGTGCTTCGTCCACCAGCCATGCGAACGTGCCGCGCAGCAGGTACACCGTGAGCATCAGCGCAAGGCCGATGATGCCCCCCAAGCGCAAAAGCAACAACGCCGCGCCGGGGGTGCAGGCCAGCATCGCCAGACAAAACACCGCCATCCGGTCAAACAGCGCCAGCGGCCCTACTGTCCAGCGGCGCGTATCGAGGAAACCGCGCACATAGCCATCGCGCAAACTTTCACGGCGGGTCAGTCCGTAGCGGGTTTGCGCGTGACGGGCGCGGCGCACGGTGATGACCAGTGCCACCGGCAAGCGCAGCAGCGTGCGCCACAGGTAGAAATATCCCGTGAGGAAGACGGTGCTGACCACCAGCGGCACAATTCCGCTGCCATCCAGCGGCAGAGCGCGTCCCAGCCCCGCTGCCATAAACGCGAAAGTCAGCCCCACCGCTGCCGCCGTGCGCGGATCAATCCAGATCATGTCTCGCCTACCTGCATCTCGCGCCCGTAGACTGCGCCGAAGTGCGCGATCAACCGTTCCCGCACCTGCGCCATATCCTGTGGCGCACCCAGCAGCGCCGCGAGGCTGGTCACGCCCTTATCGCGGATGCCACACGGGATAATCCCACCGAAATAGTCCAGATCGGTATTCACATTCAGCGCGAAACCGTGCTTGGTGACGGCCTTCACGTTCACGCGCACGCCGATGGCGCATACCTTCGCTGCGCCGGATGGCGTTTGCACCCATACGCCCGTCAGCCCCGCGATAGGCTGCCCCTGTAGGCCGTAATCCGCCAGCAAGCGAATGATGACCGTCTCCAACCGCCGCACATACCCCACCACATCCGCCCGCAGCCCTTCGGATTCACGCGGCAGCGCCATGATCGGGTAGCCCACGATCTGCCCCGGCCCGTGATAGGTGATGTCGCCGCCGCGATCTACGTGGTAAACGCGAATGCCCCGCGCCTCTAGCTCCGGCGGGGTCAGCAGCAAATGCTCATCATGCGCCGATGTGCCGAGGGTGTAGGTGTGGGGGTGTTCCAGCAGCAGCAGTTGGTCGGGGATTGCGCCGCGTCCGCGTGCTTCTGCCAGCGCGTTCTGTTCCGCCAGCGCGGATTCGTAGTCCACGCGCCCCGGCAGGCGCACCTGACAGACAGCGGACGGCGAAAGGGGGGCGCTCATAGGATTTTCGGGCGCATTGGCCCGCGCAGATATTTGTCTAAAAAGGCGAAGATGTGGCTCAAGGCGGCGCGCCCTTGCGTTTGCTCGGCTTCGGTGGCCTGCTCCCCGAAGAAATCTCGCCCCACACCGGGTAGAATCACGAACTCATGCGGCAGCTTGTGGGCGCTGGCGCGTAGTTCGGCTTGCAGCTTGTTCAGCACGGGCGGGAGTGTGAACGGCTCATGCTCGCCATACAGCGCCAGAATTGGGGTGGGGGCTTTGGCGAAGCGTCCGAGGTACTTTTGCGGGAAGCCGTAGACCGAGATGGCCGCTTCCAGATTGGTGCGGGTGATGGCGGCTTCATAGGCCAGACTGCCACCCATGCCGATGCCCAGCGCCGCCACATCACGGTTGGTGTTGTGGTGGCTTTCCAGCGCCGCCAGCGCCGCATCCACACGCGGATAGCCACCCTCGCCCAACGTTTTCACCAGTTCCAGCGCCTGCGCGGGCGATTCGGCCACCAGCCCATCGAACAGGTCGGGCGCGACCACATAGTAGCCGGACTGTGCGAATAGGTTCGCCAGCCGCCGTATCAACGGGGTGAGTCCCCACCAATCATGGATGAGCGCAATCGCCGGAAAGAGGTGTCCGCTGCTGGGATACGCCCAGTACGCCGGAAGCTGTCCACCGCTGTCCATCACAATGTCAATATGACCGCTGGTGATGCCGTATTCCACACGATTCGGGTCGTAAATGGGCATGTCTGCATCTCCGTCATCGTGACGATTGTTCAGGACGATCAGCCAACCCGTTCCAGAATCTCCAGAATTTCGCCGCCATAGGTCGCCCGCCGCCATGGGCCTAAGCCGTTGATGCGCTGCATTTCGCCTAGCGTGCGCGGCAGTTTGAAGGCAATATCCCACAGCGCGTTCTTGGAAAGAATCACGTCGGATTCCACGCCGCGCTGTTCGGCGCGCATCCGCCGCCAGTCCTTGAGGGCGCTGAATCGTTCCACCACCTGCGGGTCGAGATCGGGCGGGCGGGCAGGGGGGCGCGGGTTGGGCGCGTGTTTGCCCTGCTCGATGGCTTCCATGATGTCGCGTCCGTAGCGCCGCACCTGCTGCGGGGTCATCCCCTTGATGCGCTCCAGATCGCGGGCGCTGGTCACTGGTGTTTCCGCGAAGGCCAGCAGGTTCTTGTCCGAAAAGACTTTGAAGGGCGGCACGTCCCGTTCTTCCGCCAGTCGTTCGCGCAGCAAATACACCTCGCGCAAAATCGCCATCTGCCGCCGGCTCAAATCCGCTGGAATGCCGATGCGCCAGTAGCCGTCGGGGTCGAAACTGCGTTCGGTGGGTTCTACACTGGCATACTCCGCGAAGATTTCCGCTGCTTCTTCGGTTCGGCCTGCGGCTTGTAGTTCGGCAGCCAATGAGTCGCGCAAGGTGGGCAGGTAGTGGGTGTCCTGCTGCGCGTACAGCAGGCCATCTTCGGGCAAGGGGCGCTGTCCCCAATCGTCGCGCTGGTGGCTTTTGTCCACCTGCTGCACGCCGCAATATTCCGCCAGCAGGTTGTGCAAGCCGACCAGCTTGCGTCCCAACACGCGGGCAGCCACCATCGTATCGAACAAATTATGCACCACGAAGCCGTAATCGCGCTTCAGGCACAGCAAGTCGTATTCGGCGGCGTGAAAGACTTTTTCGATGGCGGGGTTCTGGAGCAGCGGCCCCAGTGGACTTAAATCCGCCACCCGCAACGGGTCAACGATGTAATCCGCCGTGCGGGTGGAGATTTGCACGAGGCACACCCGTTCGCGGTAGGCGTACAGGCTGTTGGACTCGGTATCAATCGCAATCAGTGGCTCGTTAGAGAGGGTGCCAACCAACCGCTGAAAATCGGTGTCATGGTCAATATAGACTGCTGGAGAGAAGGGCCATTTCATCAAATCCACTTTCGCCGTCGAAAGTACACGAGCGATGGTTGCTGTCCAAACAACCACAACTATAAATGCGTCAGGATGCTCATTCAAGGGCAACCGAATCGCCATCTCGTAAAGATCGGCCTGATGGGTGGCGCAATCGGTCAACAATTGGCGCAAATTGTGACTCGTTTCTGCGGCGTATCGTGGTTATCATAGAGAATAGTGCGGCGGGGGAAATAAGCCGGACACCGCAGATAAGTTTTTTTTGACACCCTATATCGCTTGTGATATATTTTACACACGGTGAAGCCCCGCACCGCCGTACTTTCGTTTGTAATACGCAGCCCGTACACAAATCCGAAATCACACTGTGGTTTCTTTTCGGTGTCTGCGATAAACTCTTGACCCGTCTTGTGTTTGTCAGGGAGACACTGCATGGCGACAGCAAGCGTGACCAAAGCGAAACCTGATGGATTGGCAAAAGCAGGCCAGTCTGTTCAAGTTAGCGCCCCCAGCCGACGTGAGTTTCTGTATTACATCTGGGGCGCGTCCATCGCGCTCATCCTCGGTCAGGCTACAGCTGGCTTGATCTGGTTTGCGCTGCCGCGCTTCAAAGAAGGCGAGTTCGGCGGCACATTCTCATTTGCTGGTGATGCCATCCCGCCTGCGGGCGATCCGCCGGTGAACATTCCTTCGGGGCGTTTCTGGCTCACCAACATCACCGACGAAGGTTTCGTGGCCTTGTACGGCGTTTGCACCCATCTGGGCTGCCTGCCGAAGTGGGTCGAAACCAACCATCGCTTCGAATGCCCGTGTCACGGTTCGAAATACGAACTGAATGGCAAGTGGATCGAAGGGCCTGCCCCGCGCAGCTTGGATCGCTTCAAGAGCAAGCTGACGTTTGAAGACGGCAGCAGCGCCGAAACCAACGAAAATGGCGATCCAATTCCGTTGAACGGCAAGAAGATTTTGAGTGTGGCGATCAATACCGGTGCGCGTTTGAAGCGCAACGGGCATGTTTAGCGCGAGCCTGTAACGTTCCGTAGTCGGACACGTGTTTGTAACGAGGAGACTGTATGTCCGTACTCCCCTTTCCATCCTTTTTGGACGATGTAAAAGAGAAGGGTCTTAAAAAGGCCGTCTTTGAACTCGTCGACGAGTCGGTGGAGCGTCTGACCGCAGGTATGAATGTGCAGGACATCCGCGAGGCCCTGCGCGGCGAACCTGCCAGCCGCAAAC
>CAIVEA010000411.1 GCA_903904765.1 uncultured Chloroflexota bacterium | reverse complement strand
CATTCGCAGCTTCGGCGGCGGCGTTCTGGGCAGCGGTGCTGGCATCTCCTGCCAACGTTTTCGCCGTGTCCATCGCGCTCCCCAGCACTTCGTCTAATTGACTGCCGAGGGCGGGCAGTTTGGCCTTCAGGAATCCCTGCACCACGCCCACGATCTCCCGCGCTTTATCCTCGCTCAAACCTAGCTGGCTCTGTAGCTGTTGAATCAGGTCGTCCATTGGAAACCGCTTTCTCCGGTCAATCCGGCGCACACCAATGCTCTTTCTATTATACGCCAATATGACAGGATAGTTGCATTTTTCGCGTTCGTCACGCTCGCACCGGGGATGCGCGTCGTCATGCCCGCCATCGGACAAGCCGAATAAGACGTTCGCACCGCACAGCGCGAAGAATAGCCAGACTGCAAAGCAAGAACGGGAAACTAGACCCGTGCCGGATTATAGTGCGGGTTCTCGCGCACGATCATCGTCGCGCAATTATCCGCGCGAGGATCGGTAATGTGATCGTAGAGAACACGCTTGACCTTAAACCCGTTTCGCACCTGCGGCGTGAGCGTCGGATCGGTCAATTCGCCATGCGTTACCAATTCCACGTAACGCTCGATGCTCATTTGATGACGGTAACGATGGTAGCCCGGTAGCATCCCGCTGGCGACTTCGCCGCGCAGGTTCAGCTTGCGGACGACTTCACGCCGCGCATCGTACATCTTGCTGGCGATGCCGAGTCCCCGGTAATCCGGGTGGACGCTCATATCCGCGCCATATAGCCATTGGCCGTTGGGATTGTGATTGCCGAACCAGCCCTCATCAATCAGTTCGAGGAAAGTGTGCGGCTTTTCAACAAACGACAGGTCTACGCGGAATGAGCAGGTGGAGCCGACCACAACCCATTTGTCATGGACGTGGACGAGGGCGGTGAATTGCCCTTGAGGGAATAGCTCGATGTGGCGTTTGTAATGCTGCTCAACGAACAGTTCTTCCGCTTTCAGCGTCGGGAAAATCAGACGCTGCATATTCGCCAGCGGACGGGCGAACTTAGGCTGAGTAGAAACGACCTGAACGGCCGGGCTGGTAATCATGTTGTTACTCCTCCTAAGAATACGGTCTTGGACTCCATGTATTCTTCGAGTCCTTCGAGGCCGCATTCGCGCCCCAACCCACTCTGCTTGATGCCGCCAAAGGGCGCTTCGGGGGTGGCCGGGAGCCAGTCATTGACGCAAATCATCCCGAATTCCAGTCCTTCGTACATACGGATTGCTGTGTTCATAGTGTTCGTCTGGACGAATGCCGCCAACCCGTAGGGCGTGGCGTTCGCCGCCGACAGTACCTCCTCTGTGTCCTCAAATCGGATAATGGGCATAACCGGGCCAAAAATCTCTTCGCGGGCAATCCGCATACTGTCGGAAAGTCCCGTGATTACCGTAGGGGAATAAAAATAGCCGCGTGGCATATCGCCGGGGCGCGAACCGCCCGTGAGTGTCTGAGCGCCCGCCGACACAGCTTCGGACACCAGCGCCTCCACGCGGTCACGCTGCACCGCGTTAATCAGCGGCCCTGCGTCTGTGCCTTTCACCAGACCGTTGCCCAGCTTCAGGGCGCGGCTGGCGTTGGCGGCGTGTTCGGTGAATTCATCCGCGATGCGGCTGTGAACGTAGAACCGCTGCGGCGCAACGCACACCTGACCGGAATTGCGATACTTCCAGATCACCGACTGGCGGGCGACTTCCGCCACGTTCACATCCGGGAAGATGATGACGGGCGCGTTGCCACCCAGTTCCAGCGACAGCTTCTTGATGGTCTGCGATGCGCCATCCATCAGCAACCGTCCCACGCGGGTGCTGCCTGTGAAGCTGATCTTGCGGACGCGGGCATCCTTCATCATGACCTGCGCGATGGCCGCCGGATCACCGTTGATGCAGTTAATCACGCCTGCCGGAGCGCCGGCCTCGTGCAGCGCCTGCGCCAGCATCATCGCCGAGCGCGGGGTATATTCCGAAGGTCGCCCGACGACGGTGCAGCCCGCCGCCAGTGCCGCCGCCCAGCAGCGCACCACGTTGTAAATGGGGAAGTTCCATGCGGTGATCGTGCCGATCACACCCATCGGTTGCTGGATGACCTGAATGCGCCGTCCCGGAAGCCGCGCCGGAATCACGCGCCCGTAAGCCCGTTTGCATTCCTCGGCATTCCAGATCAGGTAGTTGGCCGCGCTGCGCCACTCCGCCAGCGATTCTGACAGCGGCTTGCCGCATTCTTCGGTGGTGACGGGGGCGATTTCCTCAGCGCGTTCCAGAATCCATGTGGCGGCTTTCATCAGCACTTCGGCGCGCTGGTAGGGGGTCTTGCCCGCCCATGCCGGGAACGCCTTCGCCGCCGCTTCGATGGCTGCTTCGGCATCCGCCGCGCCGCCAAACGCGATCTGCTGGATCACATCCTCGGTAGCCGGGTTGGTCAGCGCCCATGTCCCACCATTGGCGGCTTCCACCCATTCCCCGTTGATTAACTGCTTGAAAATAAAATTCGTCATATCCGTCCTTGCCGTGTGCTAGGTACGCCAATAGCAACCAACGCCAAAACCGCCAGCCTGCCAAATGGGTAAACGAAAATACCCTTAGGCGAAGCTAGGGGAAGGCAGCGCGGTTAGCGATTCAAAGATTGATGCAGAAGTCAGTGTGAATGATGGCGTTGTTGAACGCCAGCTTGACGCAGGGGACATCCCATCCAGACAAGATGTTGCGTAAGCCGATTTTGAGACCGAAAGGACGGCTGCGGTGGCTGAGTGTCAGTCTTGCAGGGTCTGTGTCTACCATAATAACACCTAACAATATTCCGATCGCACTTGGCGGGCGAACCTACAGATCAGCATAGCGCATCATCGGTAGCCCCGTATGGGTTTAATCTCACGATGATTGTATCGTCTTTTTATGAAAAGATGCCAAACCTTTACGCATCCTCAATGCTTCCGCGCAACACAAGACTTAACAACACGTTATACCTTCATTCTTTATTTGAACATTTTCCATATCATGTATAATCCCGTCCGCCCTTTTTCATATTCACTGGAGCAACCCCGGATTATGAGCGACTCGCTTTCGCATTCGGCTGTGCTGCTGATTTCCTGCCCTGATCGTCAGGGGCTAGTGGCGGCGGTGACGGCCTTTATCGCCCGCTATAACGGCAACATTTTGCACCTCGATCAGCATGTGGACGCGGCGGAAAACGTGTTTTTCATGCGCGTGGAATGGGAACTGAACGGTTTCACGCTGGAACGATCAGCGATTGCGCCCGCCTTCGAGCAGGTGGCCGCGCCCTTCGCCATGACATGGGAACTGCACTTCTCCGACCAGATTCCGCGCATGGTGGTGTTTGTCTCCAAAGAGGCGCACTGTCTATACGACATCCTCTACCGCTGGCAGTCGGGCGAATGGCGTGTGCATATCCCCGCCATCGTCAGCAACCATCCCGATCAGGGCGAACTGGTGGCGAAGTTCGGCATCCCCTACCATGTGATTTCGGTCAACAAGGATGATAAGCGCGAGGCCGAGGCCGCGCAGTTGGCGCTGCTGGAACAACTCAAGCCGGATTTCGTGGTGCTGGCACGCTATATGCAGATTCTGTCGGAAACATTCGTTGCCGATTTCCCCAACCGCATCATCAACATCCATCACTCGTTCCTGCCGGCCTTTGTGGGCGCGAAGCCCTACCACCGGGCGCACGGGCGCGGTGTGAAGATCATCGGCGCGAGCAGCCATTATGTAACCGCCGAACTGGATGCCGGCCCGATCATCGAGCAGGATGTGGTGCGGGTGAACCACCGCGACTCGGTGGAGGATCTGATTCGCAAAGGCAAGGATGTCGAGAAGCTGGTGCTATCCCGCGCCATCCGTTACCACCTGAACCATCAGGTGCTGGTCTACAACAACAAGACCGTGATTCTGGGGTAGGTTTTTGTCTGTATGGGAACAGAAACCGGAGAATAGAGACGGGACAGCACATCGGCTGTCCACTACAATGCTGAATTTTCGCCTTCGTAGGAGACGGCCTGCGTGCCGTCCCGCTCTGCTACGTAAAAACACCCGTGATTGAGCGTCATCACGGGTGAGGTTCTTACACCAGCGTGTAGGTCGCGCCGGGGTCGAGTACAATCGGCGTGGAGTTGGTTTCGCT
>CAIVEA010000410.1 GCA_903904765.1 uncultured Chloroflexota bacterium | reverse complement strand
GGTGGCGCGGGGTTATTCCTGTTCGCGCTGCTGCTGGGTGCGGTGGCGCTGGCTGGCTGGTGGCTGAACCTCAACGGCGGCCTACGCGGGGAAAATGGCGCGGAACTCCTGTGGCCGATCATTGTCACGGTACTGGCGCTGGTCTTTTTTATCAAGCAGGTGATCCGGTGAAAACACAGCGCCGCACCAATTTGCTCTGGGGACTACTGGCGCTCGCCGCCGCAGGCGCGTGGCTGCTCAACACACTGGGAGTCGTGCCAACGGGCGCAGCGGATTTGCTCGGACGGGCGTGGCCTGTGCTGCTGGTCATCGGCGGTCTGTCGCTCTTGCTGCGGGAGCGCGTGCCGCTAGGCAGTCTGATTGCGCTGGTGGTCGGCGTGGGGCTGGCAGGTGGATTGGCCGCCGCCGCGTTCTCCAGCCGTGCCACACAACCGCGTGACGCGCAGCAGGTCGCCATCAGTCAACCCATCGGCGCAGGAGTCACCCTGCTGCGCGTTCAACTCACCACACTGGATACAGATGTCGAAATCGTCCGCGCCCTCACGCCTGCACAGGCGGGCGGTCAATTCGTGGGCAGCAGCGAAAGCCAGTTCACCGTGACCTACGACGAAGCCGCCGATGGCAGCGCCAACCTCGTGCTGACCGAAACGCAGCCCAACCCCTTCCCGCTTCTGGAAGCCATCGGGCGCGGACGGTTGCGGTTGGAACTCCCCGCCGATATGCCGATTGATTTGAGCTACAACGGCGCAGCGGGCGATTCCAGCCTGAACCTCAGTGGCCTGTCGCTGGAACGGCTGAACTTCGACCAGCGCAGCGGGGATGTGATCGTCACCTTGCCCGAATATCGTCCCCTCGGTTCGCCGGATAGCGCCTCACTGGGGACGCTCGTCGCCCGTGACGGGGCGCTGACGCTGCAAATTCCGCCCACTGTCTCCGCACGGCTGGAACTCAACCGGGGCGGCAGCGGGTTACGCCCGGAATTTGACCCGACGGTGTACAACCTGCTGGCAGAAGGCGACGGCATACTGGAAGCGCGTAATTTCGACGGCGCGGAGATCAAACTGCGCTACACGCTGACCGTGCCACGCGGCCTCATCACCATCACCAGTGCAGGCGGGTAACAGTCATACAAACCATTCACGGTGTGAAGCGATTGACTCCGTTCCGTTGAAGGGGCTATAATCAGCGAGAAATGCCCCCGTAGCTCAATGGATAGAGCAGTCGCGTCCTAAGTGAAGGGTTGTGTGTTCGATTCACACCGGGGGTGTACCGGCACTGAAACGCGCTGGCGGAGCGCGTTTTTGTTTGCCTGAACGCTTCGTGAAAAAATGTACAGACCGCGCCGCCCTTGTGATAAAATCAGGCTCGCGTAATCAAGTAGAGGTGCGATATGAGGTGGCCGGTCATTCTGGCGCATGGCACGCTCGGCATCTGGGATGAGATCATCTTCGTCTCGATTGCGGTGATTTTCATCGTGATGATGGCGATTAGCTGGCTACGCAGCCGGGGCGCTGTGGACGACGATGAAGCCGCCGAACCGCAGGCCGACACGCTATCCCCCGCTGCTGATGAGAAACCCGAAGCGGCAGATCGCTTCCGTCTGGACTAATCTCATGCTCGTTCGTTTTTTGCGCCTGTCGCGTCTGCTCTCCGTTGGCCTGCTCCTCCTGCTGCTGGTCGCCCCCCTGCCCGCCCGCGCACATGGCTACCTGTTACGCGCCATCCCCGAAGACGGTGCGGTGCTGGAACGCGCCCCCGCCCGCCTGCAATACTGGTTCAGTGAAGAACTGGAAACCGAATACAGCACCATCTCGGTACGCGACCAGACTGGAACGGTGATCGCTTCCGGCGGCGTGTCGCCGGATAATGCCACGCTGCTGACGGTACGGCTGCCTCGCGGCCTGCCGGACGGCGCGTATATCGCCGATTTGCGCTTGGCGTTCGCCAGTGACGGGCATGTGATCGCGCAGAGTCAGGTGTTTTTCGTGGGCGCGGCGGTGGGCGGTGTGAGCAGTAGTGGCGTGCGTTCGCAGGCCGACCCGCTGGAGATTGTGTGGCGCGGTCTGCTGCTGGCCTCCACCCTCACCTTGTTCGGCGTGTTCACCCTGTATGCGGGGATTTTACTGCCCGCATGGGGCAGCGCAACACATCCAGCGGGACTGCTGCCGCCGCGTGTGATGCATCGTTTGAGCGCGGTAGTACTGGTCGCGTTCGGCGCGGCGGCGCTGGGCAGCATACTGGCGCTGATTCAGCAGGCGATGGCCTTTTTCAACGCCGACATCGGGCAGGTGCTGACGGGCGGGCTGTGGAACGTGGCGCGGGTGGGTACACGCTTTGGCGACCTGTGGACAGCGCGGGTGCTGTTGCTGG
>CAIVEA010000409.1 GCA_903904765.1 uncultured Chloroflexota bacterium | reverse complement strand
GCGGAGCTACAACAGCCGTCTAACGCTCTCCGAAGTGGTGCAGAGTCTGGCGCAGGTTGGCGTTCATGCGGTGGGCTGTGCGGACGAGATCAACGACACAGCTATCGCGGTGGCGAACGAGTGTCAGATCGGGTTGCTGGCGCTGCCGTCGGACAGCAGTTTGTCACGCATTGAACGTGCTGTGAATACGCTGATCGCCAACTACACCGCGCAGCTGAATCAGCGGGCGATGGAAATACAACGGCAGCTAGCACGCTTGGCAGCAGAAAACCGCGATTTGAACGGACTGCTACAAATCCTCGCCCGCGCTACCGCCAAGCCTGTCGTGGTGCATGATGATGCCGGCGTGCTGATGGCGCAGGTCTACCCGAATGTGTCGCGCCGCACGGGGATGAGTGGCGGGCGCTCGCTGGTGCAAAGCCTGCCGTATGGCGCGTTTCAGGGTTGGCTGGAGCGTGAAGCGCCGGATGCCGAAGGCGCAATCGTGGTTAGTCCGCTGGGCTATACCACCGTACTCAAGGTGGAAAAGCGGGTGGCGGGCTATCTGTCGCTGGTGGATAAGAGCGAACAACTCAACGATTTTGACCGTCTGGTGCTGACCTACGGCGCGGACGTGTGCGCGATTGAACTGGCGAAGAACCGTGCGATTGCTTTCGCAGTGGAGCAGGCGCGTGGCGACTGGGTTCAGATGTGGCTCAGCGGCACACCGGCTGATGATGATTTGCTGGTGACACGGGCGCAGCAGGCCGGTTTCGACACCAGTTCGATGTATACGGTGGCGGTGTTCCGCGCTTCCACCCGTTCCGGCTCGGCGCTGCCCTTAGAGTCGCTGATTTCGCTGGTGCGCGACGACATGGTGCGGCGGCAGTTGAACGGCGCGGTGGGGCAGTATGTGGATGTAATCGTGGTGCTGTACCCGATACAAAACCTCGGTCAGATGTCTCGCATTCGCCAGATCGTGGACGAAGTGCGCGAGCAATTAGCCGCACGCACGCCTAGCGGATTGGTAGGCGTGGGACTCAGCCGCCCCTCAACTGGCTTGGGGGTGCTGCGCGAAGGCTACCGCGAGGCGAAAGATGCGGTGAGCATTGCCAACGAACTGGGCGACAGGGAACAGACCACTTACTATGGTGATCTGAAATTGTTCCAACTGCTGCTGGCGCTGAAGGAGCGCAACCTCGACCATCTGCGCCGTTTCCACCGCGAAACGCTGGGGCTGCTGGTGGAGCATGATGAGCGCAAACAGGGCGATCTGATCCGCACGTTGAATGGTTTTTTCGAGGCGAACGGTAATCTAGCGAAGGCTGCCGAGGCGCTGGATGTCCACCGCAATACGCTGGTGTATCGCCTAGAGCGAATCGCAGAATTGACTGAGATGAACCTCGATGACCCGGACAATCGGCTGATTCTGCATCTGGCGCTGAAGATTCAGCGGGTGCTGGCGACCATCAGCAGCACCTAAACGGGCAGTAACGACAGCCACAGGATGCCCACTAGCATTGTGAGCAGCGTGATAGGGATGCCTGCGCGTAGGAACGTCCTGAAGCTTAGGCGAACGCCCCGACCAGCGGCGACTTCCGCGACGATCAGCGTGGCTGCCGAACCGAGTAGCGTGAAATTGCCCGCCAGCGTGGAGGACATGGCTAACGTCAACCATGCTTGCTGTGCGTTGGGCAGTGCTGCGATTTCTGGACGCAGCAGCAGCACGGCTGGCACGTTGGAGACGATGTTGCTCAACACACCCGTTGTCAAACTGAGCGAGGCCACGCTGCCGTGAATCAGCGGGGCGACGGCGCTGAACAGCGACCCGCCCAGTCCGGTAGCCTCAATCGCGCCCGTCAGAACGAACATCCCCCCGAAGAAGGCCAGTAGTTCCCAGTCAATCGCCAGCAATTTACCCGGACGCACCCGCGAGACCAACAGCAGCCCCGCCGCGACGCAGGCCGAGGATACAATCGGTAAGCCAGTGAGGAAGGCGATCATCAAACCGCTGACCAGCAGCAGGGTGCGGTTGAGCAGGGGAGGGTAGGTGCGCGTGCGGGTGATTTGTTCGGTGGTGGAGAGTGCCGCAAACGGTGTTTGAAATTCTTTGCGGTAGACGAGGACAATCACACCCCAACTGATGGCTAAGCCGATGGCGGCCACCGGCCCCAGATGCG
>CAIVEA010000408.1 GCA_903904765.1 uncultured Chloroflexota bacterium | reverse complement strand
TGCTGGCGGACGAAACCAGCGGTATACAGGCTTTGAATATGTCCGGTCTGAACCTCGACATGCTGCACCGTCTGGGCAAACCGGACGCGGCGCGGCTGAAGGGGACGGGCTGGGTGCGTTTCCCGTATAACGTTTCGATGGATCGCGGCTCGACCGATTTGAACGCCGCCTATAACTTGTATGCGCCCTTCATCGAACGCTACACCGCTGCTGGACTCAAGGTGATTCTTGTCCTCACGCATCAAACCTTTGGCGAAGGGCAGGGGTACGTGTGGCCGAATATGAACACGGGTTCGTGGCGCGAACTCACCGCCCGCTATGCCGATTTCGCCCGCCAGATCGCGGCGCGGTTTGCGGGGCGTAATCTGGTGACGGCCTATCAAATCTGGAACGAGCAAGACACCCCGCCCAGTGTGGCACATGCGGCTGTCCCCATGCCGTTCGCGGACTACGCTTATCTGTTGACCGAGGCCATCAAAGCGATTCGCAGCGTGGATACCCCTGTCAGCATCATCACGGGTGGGCATGTGGGCGGCCCCGGCAACGGTGCGACCTATGCCCGCAATACGCTGGCAGCCATGCCCTCCAACGTGCGCCCGGACGGAATCGCCTGTCATTCCTACGGGCGCGGGCCGGTGGGGAATATTTTCAGCCCGTTCGGGAGCATTGACGAAGATGTGGATGCCTACAGCGCCCTGATGCCCGGTGCTCCGGTGTGGATTACTGAGTGGGGCGTGCTGGATGTGCCGGGAGCGAATGCAACGGATGTGGCGGACTATGCAACAGCCTTCATCAGCCGTCTCAAGAATATTTACAGCGGCAAGGTGGCGACCTGTTGCTGGTACGGCTGGGCGGATAGTATGCACAACGGCTACGGGTTGGTGAACGTGAGCGATCTGCCCAAGCAACCGTTGTATGATCGCTTCCTTCGGGCGTAGGCACAACCCTCATCCCCGACCCTTCTCCCTCATGGCGAAGGGTGTAAGAGGGCATGACACATGTCGTATCCGCTTGGTTTCGCAGCGAACAACCGTGGACACGGTACGCACCGTGTCCGGTTGTTTTGTGATGAGGATGAGGTCTAGAACACCAGCTTGGCGAGGCCGAGGATGCCTTGCTTCCACGGGACGCGGTGCGAAACGCCGGACTGCCCTTCGAACTGGTGCAGATGTTCCAGATACCATTTGTAGTTGCGGATGAGCGCGTCCTTGTTGGAATACTTGGGCGCGTAGCCGATCACCCGTTCCGCCTTCTCGATGGATACGAACGAGTCCTTGCTGGCGGTTTCGTATACCCATTTGTATAGTGGCGACATCTTGAGCGCCTCTAATATACGCAGGGTGAAGATGGCCGGGCCAGCCGGCAGCGGACGGATTTTGCGCCCGTAGCCCGCGTAATCCAGCACCGCCTGATAATCCTCTTTCATGGTCGTGAACTGCTTCGCGCCAATGTTGAAGGTGTCGTTGGCGATGGCCTTATCCAGCGTGGCGGTCAAGTAGATCGCGTCGCACAGGTCTTCCACGTCCAGCAGTTGATAGCGGTTGTTGCCGCTGCCCAGCATCGGGAAGCCGTGACCATCCTTCGCCCAGTCGTAGAACAGCGCGAACACGCCCAAGCGTTCCGGGCCGATGAATGACTTGGGACGGATGACCGGAACGCACAGCCCCTTCTGACGATAACCGAAGCACACTTCTTCGGCGGCGATTTTGGCTTTCCCGTAAGGGCCTACGCCGTCCAGCTTGTCGGTTTCGATCAGCGGATGGTGGTCGGGGATGCCGTAAACGGCTGTCGAGGAAATGTGGATGAAGCGTTCAACGCCGTGCTGCAAAGCCGAGTCCAGCACGTTGCGCGTGCCGTCAATATCCGTCGAGAAAATGTCTTCCTCGCTGTACAGAGGCAGCGCCGCCGCCGTGTGGACGACGATATGGATGCCCTGCATAGCGCGGTCTACTGCGGCGCGATCACGGATGTCGCCTTTGATTTCGGTGATCTGGTCGCGTTCGGGATAGGTGAAATCGGCGATGTCCAGCGTGGTGACTTTGTGACCGCGTGCCAGCAGATAGCGGGTGAGGTTGATGCCCAGAAAGCCCGCGCCGCCGGTGATGAGATAGGAACGAGAGTCGCTCATAGATCTACTCCTTGCCGCGCCGGGGCGCAGCGCACTGTCGGAAGCCGATGCCAGTGTAGTGCATCGTTCGTTAGCCCGTCAATAACGGATTGGATGAAGGGTGGTTGGCCCTCATCCCCTATCCCCTTCTCCATCAGAGCGAAGGGGTGCAAAAGAATTACATGAGACTTTAAGTCCTTCGCCCTGATGGAATGGGACTATAGGGTGCAACAAAACAGGGGACGTGAGTCCCCTGTTTTTGGTGATTGTTTAGATCGTGGGCTGCTTATTCGCCGATCATCGAATTGCTGCCGATGTCCATTAATCCGGTGGGGAGCTTGGGCATACGCGCCTT
>CAIVEA010000407.1 GCA_903904765.1 uncultured Chloroflexota bacterium | reverse complement strand
GTCCTTCGATGGCGTAAGGCGCATCGAAGCCGATGGCCTTGCCGTTGAACAGCGCCGCCAGATCGGGGTCGTTGATGTCCATTGAATGGCCGCTGATGAGCGCATTGGGCATCAGGCGGCGGAACTCGCGCAGTTCGTTCAGCACACCTTCACGCCATGCCGCATCGAAGGCTTCGGGGTCGTCCGGCTGACCGTCCTCGTCAGCATCCACCACGAAGGCGTTCCCGTAAATGTCCTCGGTTTGCCACGACTGCGAGGTAAACACGTTGTCGAAGAACATGCCGTCTAGCATCAGGTCGCTATCAAGAATGCGCTGATAGGCGTAGTGCGCCTGAAATGCAGCCACTTCCGGCTTGGTCAGGTTCAAGCGGAAGCTGCCCGGCCACACTTCGACGCGGTTGCCATCGGTGTCCTTCAGATAATAGTCGTCCGGCACATCCCCATCCGGCTCGACGGCGTTCACACTGCCCAGCACCAGCACATGCGGATTCAGGCGGCGCAACTCGCGGATGTCGTCCGGCGACCATTCCGCGCCCAACCACAGGTCAATGCGCGAGGCTTGCTCCAGATCGCCGTTGAAATTCCACGATCCCCATAGGTTGGCAGTGCGCGGAAAAGGCGGGTTGACGGCCTGCAAGCTGCGGTAGTGGACTTCTAAGACCGAATCGGGATAGGCATCGCAGCGCACAAAAACGCGGTTGACTTCGTTGGGGTTGGCGGAAAGCCCCTGTAGACGGGTGGTGTGGGCAGTTGTGCCGTCGCCCTGTGCGAAAGGGGTCATGGCGGCAAAGGGCGCATCGGCGGTCAGCGCATAGCGGCAGGCCGCAGGCGCACTCGTCTGCACCGCGAAATCCAATTCGGTGGTGCCGGGGGGTAACAGGGTGCTTGGCAGCAGCGGAACGATGTCCCCGGATTGCGCGGCGGCGCGTGGCGTGGTCATGCTGGCGGCCAGCAGCAGGAAGACAATGAGCGCGGCATTCCAGATGCGAAACATGGTCAACCCTCATCTCTGTATCCAGAACCTCACCCCTCTGATTAGCCGGGGGAACGCCTACGGCGCACAAGTGCAAATTCCCTCGGCTAATCACCCTCTCCATCACGCGGAGTACCGCTTTGGAGAGGGGAAACAAGACGCATCCGTTGGTCTTACCCCCCTTCGCCATGAGGGAGCAAGGGGTTGGGGGATGAGGGTAACGCTCCCCCTCCCCCGCTGTGTTCTGGCGGAGGAGGGGCGAAGGGGGCAAACGTTATTCGTCCAGCACGCCTTTGTTCAGGCCAGCGGGCAGCGGCTTGGGCTGCGGACACACGCTCCCGACCATGAGGTGTTCCCCGCGCTGGGCGGCTTCCGGGATGCCTTCCATCAGGTCGAGGACGTGGAAGGCCATCTCTGCGCTGGCGCGGTGCGGGCGACCGGAACGGATGGCATAGGCCATGTCCGCCACGCCGATGCCGCGCCCCACGTCGGTGCGGTGCGTGAGGGGGACAGACTCCCACTTATTGCTGCCCGCACGCCACAGACGCACATCACCATCGAAGTTATTGGGGTCGGGGACGCTGATCGAGCCTTCCGAACCGTAGATCATGAGCTGCGGCGAATAATCACGCCACACGTCGAAGCTGGTGGTGATCGTCCCCACCGCGCCGTTGGCAAACTCCAGCACGCCGGCCACATGGGTGGGCACTTCCACCGCGATCTTCAGGCCGTACTTCTCTTTGCTGGTGGCGATACGTTCCGGGAAGGAGATGCGTGCCGAACCACTCAGGCGGCGCACCGGCCCCAGCAGGTTGACCAGCGCGGTCAGGTAGTACGGCCCCATGTCGAACAGCGGCCCCGCGCCCTGCTTGTAGTAGAACTCCGGGTTGGGATGCCAGCTTTCCGGCCCGTGCGAGATGAAGGCCGCTTCCGCCGCCACCGGCACACCAATCGCGCCGTCTTCGATCAGCTTACGCGCCGTCTGGCCGCCGCCGCCGAGGAAGGTATCCGGCGCACAGCCCACACGCAGCCCCTTGGCATTCGCCAGTTCCAGCACGGCAGCGCCCTCTTTGCGGGAGAGCGCCAGCGGCTTTTCGCCGTAGACATGCTTGCCCGCTTCCAGCACCTTGAGCGCCACCTGCGCGTGGGCGTTGGGGATGGTCAGGTTGACCACGATCTGAATCGAGGAGTCGGCCAGCAGTTCATCCACCGAGCAGGCTTTGGGGATGTCGAACTCTTTGGCGCGGTCTTTGGCACGCTGCACATCCAAATCCGAGACGGC
>CAIVEA010000406.1 GCA_903904765.1 uncultured Chloroflexota bacterium | reverse complement strand
CAGTCGTTGCCGTGCCGCGCTTGATTAACGCGCTGACCGACGAGGACAGTCAGGTACGGCTGGCCGCCATCAACACACTCATCCTGATGAAAGACGATTTGCGGGTGGTTCCTGCACTGTTAAAAGCGCTATCCGACCCCGATTTGCTGGTCAGCGACGGCGCGAAAGAAGCCCTGAAGAAGATCGCCAAGCCGCCTGTTCCGGGCTTGATTGACCTGCTGCGTGGCGATGATGTAAACGTGCGCGGCGCGGCTGTCGAAATTCTCGGCAGCATTCAGGATGCTGAATCCATTCCCGACTTGCTGGATTGTCTGGCAGACATTCGCAATCCGTGGCTATCCAGTGACCGGATTTGCGACCTCGCCCGCACGGCGCTCAAGAACATCAATACGCCCGAGGCACGGCGGGCGCTGGAAAACTGGGAGAAAGCGCACCCCAACCCCGCCGCAAGGCCATTACCCAAAGGCCAGTTTGAGAAAATCTTGTTCGCGCTCAACAGCGAACACTGGGAAACCCGCGAAGAAGCCGCCAAAGCACTGCGCGGGCATCTGAAAGACATGAGTGGCAGCATCCCAGAAGCAATGCTCAAAAACATCACCGAACTTCTGAATAACGAGGTTTGGGTTATCCGTTGGACGGCAGTACAAGCGCTGGCGGTGATCGCTGAGCGCCGCACCCTACCACAGTTGATTGAAATGCTCAAAGACTCGCATGCGACGGTTCGTGTGGAAACAATACACGCTCTGCGTGCTATCGGGGATCGCAACGCTGTCCCCGCCCTGCTTCCGATGCTGGACGACCGCAACCGCAACGTCCGCGAAGCTGCGACGGAGGCACTGGGCGATCTGGGCGACCCGCGCAGCGTGGAACGCCTGATCGCGCTGCTCAAAGACCCGGAAACGCTGTTCCGCGTAACGGTCATCATTGCACTGGGCAAAATCGGCGATCGCCGCGCCACCATGCCTCTTATGCGTATCCTACAGCAAAACGATGATGTGGCGATGCGCTGCTTCAGCGCCGAATCGCTAGGGAAGCTCAAGGACCCGATAGCCATCAACGAACTCATCCCGCTTTTGCAGGATACTCGCAACCTGACTTGGGAAGAGCGAAAAATTTGCGAAGTCGCAGCCGAAGCACTCGAAAACATCGGCACGCCTGAAGCCTGCACAGCCGTCATGCGCTGGCGTTCCGATCAGGCAAGCAGTATTTCGTGAAACGACCGGGAAGACGTGTGAAAAAGGTATCTTATGAAACTATTCGTGAGTTACGCCCGTGTGGACAAACCGTACTGTGTTCAAATCGTGGACACACTCGACATCCATGAGATATGGGTAGACCAGCGCCTCGCCGCCGGACAGAACTGGTGGAAAGAAATTCTGCGCCGCCTCGACTGGTGCGAAGGCTTCATCTACCTGCTCTCGCCGGATTCGGTCAACTCCGAATACTGCCGCCGCGAATTTGAACTGGCGCGCAATCTAGGCCGCCCCATCTTCCCGATTCTCATCCGTGAAGGCACGATCATCCCGCAAAGCCTGAAGGAAATCCAGTATGTGGATTTCACACGCGGCATCACGATGGAATCGCTGAAAATGCTCCTCAACTCCATCCAGCTTGAGGAACGCGCCCTTCAGAACACTGCCCAGCGCAAAACCACCCCCAATATGCCGGCGGATGATGTGCGTCAGCCCACCGTCAATCCTGCCACCGTGATTCGCCTTGCCGCCACCGCGATGGAAAACCGCCAGTTCGATCAAGCGGTGTATTATCTCCAACAGGCCAAATCCATCGGTTTCTCGTCGCGCTTCATCAACATTGACCTGCTGCTGGAAGAAGCCGAACGGGAACTCGCGCAACAAACTGTCCAGATCGAAGCCGATCGCGAATATAAGCAAATTGGTGAGTTACTCCGCCAGCGCAGCACCTTCCGTTTGGCATGTGAATTCTTCCGCCGCTTCCAGAAGATTTACCCGGACTACGACCCCGAAAACTATGCCTCCGTCATGCTCAACGGCGCACGCCCCAAGATCATCGTCACCCCCGGCTCATCCAACGGAACCGGCGGCGACGCGCAACTGCCCCCACCCGCCCCCACCTTCAACGTGCCGCTGCTGGAATGGTGTCGCATCCCGTATGGCACAGTAGAGGCCATCGAAGTCAATAACATGGGCAAACGAGTGAAACGGCACATCGAACAGCCAGAATTTTACATGAGCCTGTATCCGGTCACGAACCAGCAGTACAATCTGTTTTTGAGTGACCCCTCTGGTTATGCGAACGTGGCATGGTGGCAGTATTCGGCCTTCGCCAATCAGTGGCGAATGAAGAACCCTACCCCCAAACCGGGCAAGTTCAAGGGCGAAGATCATCCGCGTGAAATGGTAGGCTGGTACGATGCGATGGCCTTCTGCCAGTGGTTGAGCGCCCAGTTGGGCTACACCGTCAGCCTGCCTACCATCGCCCAGTGGCAACGCGCATTTCAGGGGGATGATGGCCGCCCGTATCCTTGGGGTAAAAATTTCGACCCCACCCGCTGCAATTCATCCGAAAGCGGGTTCAACCAGACCACCTCTGTACGGCGTTATCCCTCTGGCGCAAGCCCCTTCGGTGTGATGGATATGGCAGGCAACGTGTGGGAGTGGTG
>CAIVEA010000405.1 GCA_903904765.1 uncultured Chloroflexota bacterium | reverse complement strand
GTGCCGATTTCCATGTTTTTGCCTTCCGCCGCGCAGGTTGCCAGCGCCGCCTGAATATCAGCCTGCGACCATTTGCCCAGCGAAACACCCTTCTGGTTCAGCAGTTCACAGCCGTTCGTGCCACAGAACAGGCCATCACCGCCCATGTAACCGTTGATCGGATTGTTGATCTGGGCAGCGGCGGTATTGAACAGCGCCAGCAGGATGCCGATGAGAAGGACAAAACGCAGCGAGCGAAAGCGCGTCATGATGGACAAGTGCCTCTTAAATCGTTATTGATAACCCATTATATAAAGACTAGAAACCTCATGAGCGTAAAGGATGGCCTACGATGCAGCCTGATACCCCGCGCCATAACGCGCATGAAGGTGTGCAATCAGGTGATCCATCGCAAAGGGTTTAGCGATGAAATCGTCCACACCCAGCGCCCGCCCGGATTGGAGGTTTTTCATGTCACCATTCGCCGTGAGAAAAATGAACGGGATGTGACACCACTGTGGCTCTTGCCGCAGAGCTTGGAGGAACTGGAGGCCGTCCATCTCCGGCATGGCATAATCCGAGAGGATGACATGCGGCAGAATGGCATGGCTGCGTAACACCTGAAGCGCCTGTAAACCATTTTGGGCAGTATACAGATCAATGTCCAGATGATCTTCCAGTTCGATCCATTCACAGAAGGCATCTAACAGGTGCAAGTTGTCTTCAACCAGAAGCAATTTCATCATGCTCTCGCTTATCCTAAAATTACTGTTGTATAGATTGATGTTACAACTCAGAAATAGTGTATTGCGGAAACGTAATCGTGGGGAGGTAGAATTTTACATTGTGAAAATCCGAAATTCGGGTAAATTCAAACTAAAAACAAACCAACGTGTTTTTGGAGGTTTTGTGCTTTATTTGTTTTTATCCGAATCGGTTGGCTAAACGGGTTTTTCGCCCACCAGCAGCGCACCCTGAATCGTGAAATCGTGGTTGGGCTGGATGGCGAGTGCGGTGCGTACTTCGGCGGCAGCTCCGTCGAACAGGGCGCGGAGCATGGCGACGTTCTGCGCGGGCGTGGCGATGCGCTCCACCCACGCATCGAACCCCAGCGGAACCGCCCACGTCGCATCCACCCGCGCCGGCAGACCAGCCCCTGCGAACAGCGCCAACCATTGCGCCGCGCTGTGG
The DNA here is from genome assembly GCA_903904765.1 of uncultured Chloroflexota bacterium. The sequence goes on along the minus strand of CAIVEA010000405.1, from coordinate 476 downwards.
TCGCGCACATGCGAAGGGTCGCGCAGCAGTTCCAGCGTTTGCAGGAACGTGTCCAGCGCGTAAGCGTCATACGAAACGATGTCGCTCAGGAAGAAGCGCCCGCCCGGTTTGAGCACGCGCCGGATTTCGCGCAGGGCGGCGGCGGGGTTCGGCCAGTGGTGGGCGCTGTAGCGCGAGATCACATGATCGAAACGCGCATCCTCAAAGGGCAGTGATTCGACATCTCCATGCGCGGTTTGCACATTCGACAGGCCGCGCTGCGCCGCTAGCGTCCGCACCTGCTCTAACATGCTGGCCGTCAGATCGAGCGCCACCACCTCGCGCACCTGCGGGGCGACTGCCGCCGCCGCATGTCCAGCGCCGCAGCCAGCATCCAGCACCGAAGCCGTCGGATACGGGCGCAGGTGTTCCGCCAGCAGCGTCAAATCCGCGCCTGCGGCATGAACGGCGCTGGTCAAATAGTTGGCCGCCACCTT
>CAIVEA010000404.1 GCA_903904765.1 uncultured Chloroflexota bacterium | reverse complement strand
GTTTTTGGTTCCGCAATGGACTCCAGTACGCCGAATTTGCTCACCGCGACCCTGCTCACGGTGAAATTGTGGGATGCCACAACCGGGCAAGCGATCCGGGAACATGTTGGGTATACCGTCGTTGACCCATCTATCAGCCCGGATGGTCAATCGGCTGCAATTATTGATGGCGGCGGAATTAAATTGGGGCCGGGCGATCTCGGTCAGAATGTTTCGTGGGAGACTATTCTCTCCGAAATTACGGATGCGGTCATCTGGTCTGGAAATCTGCATTGGGGGCAGCGGTTGGTTGCACTAGGGGCGAGCAACGGGCGCATTCGCATTCTGACTCTGGGGGATACGGGTAGAGTACGACAACTGATGACTGGCGCGGATACGGGTAATCACTTGGTCATGTCGCATAACAGGCGCTATCTGGTGACGGGTACGGTTGCGAGTGGGGCGATGTTGTGGGATGCCACAACAGGGGAATTGCTGCATCAACTCGATTATCACAACGATGGTATCTATATGACCGATGCCGATTTCAGCCCGGATGACCGGACTGTTCTGGTGAGTCAGGGCGATTTCATGGGGGACGGTGGGGTCAACCATCTGGTGTTGTGGGATGTCGAAACCGGGGCGGCAATACGCGAATATACGGGCTATCAGTATCGTGTGGCGGGCGTTCGTTTCAGCCCGGATGGGAAAAGCTTTTTCGCCACTTCGATCACATGGGGCATTGCGGTGGGGACAGGCGATCTGCATCAATGGGATGTGGCAACCGGAGAGGTGCTGCGTGCATTTGATACCACCGATCATGTTGCTTATTTGACGGTGAGCGCCGATGGACGGTCTTTGTTGACCGTGCCATTTGTGAGCAGCACGCCCTACTTGACCCTCTGGGATACCGCCACAGGTCAACCCATCCGTCAGTTTGAATATCAATCTTCGATCAATCCGGGGTTTGGTCGTCCGGTCTTCGGCCCCGATGACCAAACGGTACTGGCGACTGCGTTGGATGGCTCGGTGCTGGAATGGGATATGCAGACGGGGAAAGAACTGCGTCGGTTGCGCGTGGGTACAAACGCATTTGGTCTGGATTTCAGCCCGGATGATCGCTTGCTGGTGGTGGGGGTCAATGGATCCCCGATTGTGCTGGATTACGCCACCGGGACGGAAATTGCCCGTTTCAATTCCATTGGTTTTGGGTGGGGCGATGTGGGTTTCAGTGCAGATAATCGCACTGTGTTCTCCACAAATGTTTCCGGCGAACAGGCTCAGTGGCAGGTCACGGAGAGGACGCTGGATGAGTTGCTGACGTGGGTGCGTGCCAACCGTTATGTGCGCGAATTCACCTGCGAGGAACGCGCTCGTTTTCGCATCCCGCCGCTGTGTGAAACGGGCGCGAGTTGAGGGGGCGGGGCGCAGGTGGAAATGGCCTGCACCCCGTTCCGGGTTACTCCATCTCCGGTTGGAGGGCGACCACGTTCAGCGGTAATTCCATGATGCAGCCCTTTTTCGGGTTGACGACCTGACTGATGCGTAAGTTGCCCACCAGTGACAGGAGCATGGCAGCTTGCGCGTCGGTCAGGTTGGCGCGGTGCATCAGGAAACGCTGCATCTTGAGTGCGGCGGCCACACTGCACACATCCAGCGAAGGATCAGCGGCGGTGGTGTAACAATGGGTGGCGTTGACGAGGAATGGCGTGGGGATGTAGGCGGCGTTCTTCAGCACGTCCACTTTGACCGTTACCACCCCGCCCATCTCCATCCCACAGATGGCGGTTTCGCCGTCACCCTGTATGGCGTGCAGATCGCCCATCGAGAGCAGCGCGCCGGGGACAGCCACCGGCAGGTACAGAGTCGCGCCAATGCCCATATCTTTGATGTCCAGATTGCCGCCGTGTTCACCGGGTGACTGCGTGGATTCGGGATCGCGTGCCGGACTGGTTCCGATTACGCCGATCATCGGCCTGATGGGGATGCGAATGCCGTTGTCGAACCAGATCATGCCGTCCCGAACCGGGAAGCGCCGACAATGTGCGCCTTCCACCTCGTAAATCCCTTTTCCCGTTCGGACGCACATGCAGCCTTCCTCGTTTAGCTCGATGTTGAGGATTTGGACACGCAAAATGTCGCCGGGTTGCGCCTCGCGGATGAACAGCGGGCCGGAGATGGGGTTGTTGCGCGTCATGTCCATTTCAGAGAAGGGCAGGCCGTCGCGGGTGAGTTGTTCGGCGTAACAGTCCTGACAGATGAAGCGCACCGTTTCGCCCGAATCGGCATAGGCGCGGGGCTGTGCCTGCGGGTTGAAGTCGAAGCGCACTTGTTGTTTGTCAATCGTCTGCATCGTGCTGTGTCTCCTGCGGTTGTTGGGTCACGGGTTTGATGTTGCGGAAGGATTCTAGGTTGCGTTGCGCTCCGCTTCGCCTTCCTTAAAGCTGAAGCGGCGCAGGTAGTCTGGCACGTTGGCGGCATACTCCGCCAGATGCGCTTGCGCCCAGCGTTGGCCTTCGAGGTAGTCGCTCAGGCTGACATCGTAGTAAGCGGCCATCTGTTCATGAGTGGCGTGGTTCACATCAATGCCATAGCGGGTGAGCGCCCAGTTCAGATCGCCCACCAGACAATAGCGCCCATCGTACAGTTTGCCATCTGGCATGACGGTGCGCCGTAAATCGCTCATCACCACCAACTGCTCGACATCTATTTTCGCGTCTTTGAGGTTGCAGCGATACAGACCGAAGGCGTTGGCGTTGATCTTCCGCAGATCCGCGCCCTCGAAATTGGCGCGTTGCAAGAACCAGCCGTATAGCGACCCGTCCTGCAACCAGCCGCGATCATCCAATTCTTGTAGCACCTGCCACGTCACGCCCCGATCCGGGTTTTCGAGGCGGCGAATCATGCGCGGTTTGAGTTCGGCACTGTCGGCGCTGTTTTTGACGATGCGCTCGATGATGTAATAGGTGAAGATCGCGCCGATGAGTTCGCTGGACAGATTGCCGATCAGCCCGTGTAAGTCGAACTGCCCGCGCTCATCGAAGCTGGCGAAAATGCCCATACCGAGCGCCAGCAGGCCGAGCGCGAACATGATGCGGTTGGCGTTTGACCGCTGGCGTGATTGAGAAGGGGTGATTTGCATACCGGATGACCTGTCTGCTGTATTTTGGCACAGATCATACTACGCAGGCGCGTTTGTCTCCACCTGCGCTAGATCGTGGACAAGGGTGATGATGGCGGGGTGTTCATCCCGGTGCTGAAGCACCCCGCCCTGTGGCGTAGTTGGTTGGCGAAAGCGTGCTAGACTCTTCCCTGTAAGCGCCTGTTGCAGATCAGCCGATGAGGTTTATGGCTGACCAGTAGCCGCTGTCGAACATGCCGCCGTTGTTCTGGTTGAGCAATTCGAGCGTGACTTCCTGCCCCGCATAGGCCGATAGATCGAACTGCGCGTCCATCCACACATCTGGCGCGTTCTGTGCGCCCACGACGGTTTGCCCTGCGATAACCCCATCCACCTTTAGCACGAGCAACCATTCCCCTCGTGGGTAATGCCCCGCGTTGATGTGTAGGGCGGGCGTACCGGCGGGCAGGCGGGTACGCATCAGCAGGCGGCAGGGCTGGGTGCGGTTGGTCGGTTGCGTGAGCAGGACATTGGTCTTACCGAACAGTTCGGGATACAGGCCGAGGAGTGGGCTTTCGCGGCAATCGGCGGCTGACCAACCGGGTGCAAAAGTCGCTACTGCGTTGATGAACGGGTCGGACGGCAAAAAGCGAATCTGCGCCATCTCGTCGGCGCTGTAGCGGGCGTTGGCGGGTGGCGCGGCATTCCACGACTGGACGAACGGGGACGGTTGCGGAGTTTGAACGGGGATGACGAGAATTTCGTCACCGTTGGTATCGGTTTCGATTGAGCCGCCCGCCGCCAGAATGGATTCGCGTGCCAACTGTTCACTGACTGCGATGAGGTCGGTGAAACTGTAGTCGGTGTAGCTGAACTGCTGTGTCGTGTCTAGCTGCGCCGTAAACACCTCCGGCAGACTCTCATAGCCAAGCAGCGTCGCCAGAATGCCCGCCGCGCTGCCCGTGTTGCAATCCGAGTCCTGTCCGGCTTGCATGGCGATGGTCATGGTGCGTAACGGGTCACCACCGCCATAGAGCAGCCCCAAAACCACATGCGTTCCGTTCACCTTCGCATCAATGTTGAACTGGCGCGGCGTACCCGCTTCCTGTGTGCTGGAATAGCGGCGGTAATCGGGGTTGAGCGTGTATTTGTCGTTGATGCGCGTCCATGTGGCCTGCCAGTCGTCGGGCGTTTGCTGCCACCACGCGACCACATCGCGGACGGCCTCCGCGTACTGACTTTCTGCGGGGATGCAGGACAGGCCGTATTCGATGAGGGCAAGGGGGTCAGTTTCAAAGAAGGCATCGGCATACAGGCATGAGATGAATTGCCCCGCATACAGCCCGTCGCCATAGTTCATGATTCCGCCGAAGGTTTCGCCCAGCGCAATCGCGTTGTTGGGCAGGCCGGGGGAGATCAATCCGGCAAAATCGGACTCGATCTGATAGTCAATATCATCCGAGTAGCCGCTGAACTGCGGATGACCGGAGTCCGGTGGGGCGATCCCGGCACGCAGATTGTCGCGGGAGGCGAGATTGGCGAACCACAACTGATATTCGCTGTTGGCGAAATCAATGCCGGCCTGTGCTTGAGAGACATTCAAGCCGTAGGTTTCCAGCGATTTTAAGAACGTCATTTCAACGTACAAATCATCCTGCTCAAATGCCCCGTTGATGATGCCGGGGTGCAGTCTAGGTACTTCGGACTCAGGGATGGTGCGGGCGAGGTAGCGAAACTCGGTGGGCGCACCATACGATACGCCGACCATCTGCCCGATCCAACCCGCTACCATCTTTTGACGGTAGGTTTCGAGGGGTAGGCGGCGGAAGCCATCAGGTGCGTCGGCTTGTGCGTAGATGGGATGCGGCAGACCGAGCGTGAGCAGCAGGAGCGTCCACGAGAGGAATGCGTATCTGTGGAGGATGGTCATGGTGGGAATCCCTTTTGTACCCGTTGTGCGGGGTGAAATGGCGTTGAAACGTACCCCTTATTTTATCTGGCTCTGTAGACCAAGACAGGCCACTCGTAAGATAGGCAGCACCCCCCACCCATCTCCACTTGGGAGCAGGGTGGGGGATGAGAGTAGGTTAACTGCTGAGATAAGCGATCATCTGGCTCAAGAGGTAGCGACCGGCGGTGTTGGATTTGAAGTTGGCGACCTGATCGCCAACGCCGCCCGCGAAGCGCAACGAAGAGGCTAGTACGCGCCCGCTGCCGAGAGTGATTTCCACAAGGTAATCGTGCAGCGTGAACAGGCGCGAGTCCAGCCGCCGCAGAATAGGCGTAACGCGGCTGTGCGGCAGGTCAGCTTGCAGAGCTACCGTATCCAGCGCCCAGTCGGTGGCGAGATGGTAGAACTGCGCGTCCGCGAAGCCTTCATGCGGGAAGTGTTCGAGGACGGGGTGCGGATAGAGCAGTTTGACGGCCTCGCGCCAGAACGGGCAGGGGTGCGCTGGCAGACTCCCCGCGCCGTGTTGCAGCACGATCACCTGCCCGCCCGTTTCCACATGGTCGAGGATGGACGGCGTTAACACGCTGGTGAGCAGCACCCGCTTTTGCAGGGCGCTGAAATCCGGCTGGCGCGTGATGTTCTCGGCGGATTGCAGCAGATCGTCTAGCACGCTCAGGCTGCCAGCGGGGTCGTACACCGCTAGAGTAGATGCCCATTCGGTGATGGCGGGATACATCCAGATCGGCCACTGGTTATGCGCCGCACCCTGCACGTCCGCATGGAGCGTGTAGGTTTGCGGCTGACTGACGGTGGGCGCGGGGAAAGTGATGCGGGCAATCTCCTGTGGCACTGTTCCGCCAACGATGCGACTGACGGGGACGCTGCCGCTGCGGTAGGGCTGACCGTCCGGCGCGAGTAGTGACCAGCGCAGTTCGGAGGCGGGCAGCGGTGCGCCGGAATGCGACAGCACGATGCGGTAATCGAGCATCTCACCGGAAACGCGGTTCTGACGATCAATCGGTGCGGGGCGATCTCCGCCATACGTCCAGCGGCGGGCGCGTCCCTGTTCAAG
>CAIVEA010000403.1 GCA_903904765.1 uncultured Chloroflexota bacterium | reverse complement strand
TGCTGGTGCTGCTCCAGCAGGAACGCGAAAACCGCGACACAGACCCGGCTGTTCAGCAGGCCATCCTCGAATCTGAAGACAAATACCGCCTTGTTTTGAGCAACATCTCGGATGCAGTCTTCGTCACCGATCCCAACGGCGCGTTCACTTTCATCTGCCCGAATGTCAGCATCTTGTTCGGCTATTCGGAAGCCGAGGTCGCCGCCTTCGGTCATATTAACAAGCTACTGGGTGACGACCTGTTTGACCCCGCCGCGCTGGAACGCTCCGGCGAAGTGACCAATATCGAGCGCACGGTGCGCGACAAATACGGCACCGCCCATCAGGTACTCATCGGCGTTAAGCGCATAACGCTCAAAAAAGGGACGCACCTCTACACCTGCCACGACATCACCGAACGCAGCCAGATCGAAGCCGTGCTGCGGGAGAGCGAAAATCGCCTCGAAGACCTGCTCGAAAATTTGCAAGATGTGGTGTGGTCGGTAGAACTGCCCAGTTTCCAGATCAGCTATTTGAACCCGATTGCCGAAAAAGTCTACGGGCGGCCTGCTCAAGACTTCTACACAAATAGCAATATGTGGGTGGAAATGATTCATCCTGAAGATCAGCAGCGGGCGCAAGAGTCTGCGGCTGACCTGATGCAAAGCGGCATGCGCGACATCGAGTACCGGATTGTGCGCCCGGATGGGTCTGTCCGCTGGTTGCATGATCGGGCGTGGCTGGTGAAGGATGCGGACGGCAAACCGCGACGCATGGAAGGGATTGCCAGCGACATCACCACGCACAAGCAGGCCGAAATCAAGTTGCAAGAGCAGCACCGCTTCTTAGCGGACATCATGGAAAATAACGATGCCATGATGTTCGTCAAAGATCGGCAAGGCAGATACATCACGGTGAACCGCAAATGGAAAGAAGCCACGCCGCAGTATGCTGGCGATGCCGTGCCGGGGTGTACCGATGCCGACCTATTCCCGCCGGAAATTGCCGCGCAGTACACCGCTAATGACCGTATTGTGATGGAAACCGAAAAGCCACTGCAAACCGTCGAAACCTTGACCACACCGGAAGGGGAACGCTATTTCCTCGCGGTGAAGTTCCCCACCCGCGATAACCGGGGCGCGGTGAGTGGCATTTGCGGCATCAGCACCGAGATCACGCAGATCAAACGCACCGAACTAGAATTGCGGGCGCAGAATGCCATCCTTCAGCAGTCGCAGGATTTGATCGCATTGGCCGATCTTGAAGGCAAAGTCGTCTTCATGAATCAGGGCGGCGCGAAAATGGTGGGGGCAGATAAGCTCGAAGATTTGCTCGGAAGGCCGATTCCCAGCTTCCACCTGCCCGAAGATGCACAGCGAATCATGACCACCGGGTTGCCACAGGCCATGCAACACGGCTACTGGCGCGGCGAAAACCGCCTGCTGACCAATGACGGGCGCTTGATTGATGTAGATCAGACCATCTTCCCGATCCGGGATGCAGACGGGCGGATTTTTGAAGCCGCCACCATCATGACCGACATCACCGAGCGTAAAAAGATTCAGGATGCGCTGGTGGAGAAGAACCGCTTCCTGATGGACATCATGGAAAACAATGATGCCCAGATGTTCGTCAAAGATCGGTTCGGCAAGTACCTGATCGTGAACCGCAAATGGCAAGAAGTCACACCGCAGTATCCATCCGATACGGAGATCGGGCACACGGATACGGAACTATTCCCGCCGGAAATTGCCGCGCAGTTCATTGCCAGTGATCGCAAAGTGATGGAAACCGGCGAGCCGCTGCAAGTGGTCGAAACCCGCGTCACACCGGAAGGTGACCGCTATTTCGTTACGGTGAAATTCCCCACCCGCGATAGTCGGGGTGAGGTGAGTGGCGTCTGCGGCATCAGTACCGAGATCACGCAGATCAAGCGCACCGAACAGGAACTGCGGGCGCAAAATGCCATCCTCCAGCAGTCGCGAGATTTCATCGCCGCCAGCGACCTGCAAGGACGTATTACCTTCATGAATCAGGGTGGCGCAACGCTGGTCGGCGCTGAACCGCCGGAACAGCACATTGGTCGCAAACATATCCGCGACTACCACACCCCCGAAGACACACTGATGGTGCTGAACGAAGGTCTGCCGCAAGCG
>CAIVEA010000402.1 GCA_903904765.1 uncultured Chloroflexota bacterium | reverse complement strand
GCCGTCAAACCATACAGATCGGCATGAATGAGGTGGGTATGCACGATGTGTGGGCGCAGCGCCTGCATGTCCGCCCGCAGCATCCGCCACAGTGCAGCATCGGCATGGCGGCGGATAGTGCGCCGTTCCACCGGAACGCCCTTATCGGCAAGCGCCTCAACATAGGCATCCTGCGGCTTGTCCGGCTGTTCCAGCAGCACGAGACGAGCATCCACCCCCCGCCGCCCGCAAACCGGGCAACAGCGTGAGCAAATGCCCTTCCGCCCCGGCGATTCCGGTGGCTTTTATCAGGTGGAGGACACGCGGTTCAGTCATGCTTGTGCGCTATACCACTCAACCGTCTGCTCCAACCCTTCATCGAACGAAACCACAGGCGCATAGCCGAGTAGCGTCCGCGCCTTGTCAATGCCAGCGCGGGAATGCTTGATATCCCCTGTGCGTGACTGATCGTGATGCGGGTCAATCGTCGTCCCCATCAGCGCGTTGATTTTTTGCACCAGTTCCACCAGCGTCACGCGGCCACCGGTGGCGAGATTCATCACCTGCCCGTTGGCCGCCGCTGCCTCTGCTGCCAGCAAGTTACCATGCACCACATTCTGCACGAAGGTAAAATCCCGCGATTGTGCGCCGTCGCCATGAATCACAGGCTGCTTGCCGTTGAGCATGGCAGTGATGAACAGCGGGATGACAGCGGCATATTGCGAAGTGGGGTCTTGACGCGGGCCGAACACGTTGAAGTAGCGCAGGCAGACCGTTTCCAGCGCGTACACTTTAGCGAACGACTGGCAATAGTATTCGCCCGCCAGCTTCGCCGCGCCATAGGGCGATAACGGCTGCGGTGACATGGTTTCCACTTTGAAATCGCCCGGTTGGTCGCCATACACCGAGGACGACGCGGCATACACCACGCGCCGCACCCCGCTGTCACGGGCGGCCAGCAGCACGTTCAACGTACCAGTCACATTGTAATCGTGCGTGGTAAACGGGTCATCAATGCTGCGCGGCACAGAAGGTAGCGCCGCCTGATGGAACACCACATCCGCCTGCTTGAAAATCGGGCGCAGCGCCTCGCCATCGGTGATGCTGATCTCGTAAAACTCCAGATCGCCCCGTAGCGCCTCTAAGTTGGCACGCCGTCCGGTCACGAGGTTATCTACTACGCGCACCCGATGACCGTCCATGAGCAGTCGTTCGGCAATATGCGAGCCGATGAACCCCGCACCACCCGTCACCACATACGTTTTCGGCATACGTCACCCTTCGCTATAAACAGCCGCCCGTTAAGGCTTGGGCAGTTGCGGACGCTGAACCTTCCAGCGCACGATCATCATCAACAAGAATAAGCCGGCCAGCAGCGCCAGCCCCAGCAGCCCCAGTCGCAGCGCAATATCCGGCGAGGCCGCGCCAACCAGCACTGCCAGCGCCCCAAACAGCGTCGCCGCGCCATACAGCAGGCCGAGCGTTTGCCGCTGGCTGAAGCCGAGGCTCATCAGGCGGTGGGAGGTGTGATCTTTGCCTGCCTGCGCGGGGGAGCGCCCTTCCATCAAGCGCGTGACCACCACCAGCGTGATATCGAACAGCGGCAGTGACAGTACCAGCAGCGGAACCATCCACGTAATATCCGGCGGCTGTGAGCCGAAAGTGAGCTTAATGCCCAGCACCGACAGGATGAACCCCAGCACCAGAGCGCCCATATCCCCCATGAACACGCTGGCGGGGTTGAAGTTATACGCGAGGAAGCCGACGGCGCTGCCCAGCAAGGCCGCCGCCAGACTGCTGACCAGTGTCAAACCCTGCGTGAACGCGATCAGCATAAAGAAGAACGAGGCAATTGAGGTCATGCCAGCGGTCAGGCCGTCCATGTTGTCCATGAAGTTGGCCGCGTTGGTCACGGTCAGCACCCACAGGATAGTCAGCGGCACATCCAGCAGCGGCGTGTTGAACAGGTGGATTTGAATGCCCGCTGCCACCAGCCCGCAGGCCGCCACTGCCATCGCCACCAATCGGATGCGAATGCCGAGGTTGTAACGATCATCTGCCAGCCCCACCGCCGACAGCAACCCGCCCCCTGCCAGCACAGTCCCCAATTCGACCAAATGCTGTGGCGGACTGAACAACAGGAGCGAAATGACCAGCGCCACATAGATCGCCAGCCCGCCCATCAGTGGTTTGTGGTCATGGTGAATCTTGCGCTGGTTCGGCTTATCCACCACGCCTAAGCGCATGGCGATCTGGCGGGAGAGGGGCGTTAGCCCTAACGCCGCACCAAAACCCACCACCAGAATTGGAACAAACTGCATTGCATCCGTCATGAGTACTCACCTTTCGGTGGTGAGTATACCTGAAAAGAAACAGCGCATGTAGTTCGGGGTCAACGCTTGAAAGACATAATTCCACACATGCATTTATACGCAAAAACACGCAGACCATCCCCTATAACCACGCCTGTTTACCTTCGTAAGGGGCTACAATTTCGCTGCAATGGTATGGATTATGCCTCGGCAAATTGCCCAATACGTTAGAATGCCGGAAAAAGCCACGCTCCCCTTAGACCTTTGTGCAACCCGCATGAACCTTTGAGAACCGCATAGTATTTTGATAACGCGAGTGTAGACATTTGCACTACATCGCACTATAGTGAAGTAAGTGTGAGATTCTCCCCTGTCTATTCCGCCGTACTCACACCACTGCCTTCACATCCGTGTTGTCCATCAAGTCGTTGAGTTCACCCCGGAGGAAACAGCCGCTATGCAATTGACTCACCTGCCCGAAGATACCGAAGACCCCGATGCCGGCCTTAAACCGCACCCCACCCCGTCCAAACAAGCACAAGCCCGAAAACTACTGAAAGAAGCGCAGTCCGCCGTTGATGCACGGCAAGGCACACGCGCACTGAGCTTTCTGGAGGAAGCCAGCAACCTGATCGGTGATACGCCCTCACTGACCGTGCTGCGCGGTCAAGCGCAGTTGCAGGCCGGACATAATCTGGGGGCGCTGCACGATTTCCAGAACGTCCTCAAGCGCAAGACCTCCGCACGGTTGATCCGGCAGGCGCAACTGGGCGCTGCCGAGGCGCTGGAACGGCAGGGCGAATACGATGCCGCCGAAGCCCTGCTGAATATGGTGGATGGCGATACCGGCACACAGCGGGCGCGGTTGGAACGCCACCGCAAAGGTGATCCGGCAGTGAACGTGTGCCGCGCTGATGATCTGGTCATGCACGACACGCTGCAACGGGTACACACCACCCCAGCGCCCTATTATGGCTATTTCGCGGTGCAGGCGTATCAGGTGGCGCGGGCATGGAACGGCAACGCAGACATGGATCAGTTCCTGAGCGCCAGTTACCAGTTCGTGGAACTGCTCGGTCAGTTGCGCCACACCACTGGCGATCCGGTATTCGCGCTGCGCTATATTTGCGATCCCGCAACCACGCCCATCCCCGAACAGCGTAAGTTGACGATGGCGCTGATTGTGCGCGTGACGGCTGAGGACGAAACCCAGTGCCGCGAATATGCCCTCGATTTATGGCAGGCGCTGGTACTGCTCCTACCGGGGACGGATCGCTCATATTACTTTTCGGCGGTGGCGGACGAAGCCCTGCTATCACATCTGCTGACCCCGTTCTCGATTGAAACTGTGTCGCAGATTGTGCGGCGCGAAGATACCCCGCTGGAAAGCTACGAACGCTACACGGTTTACCCGTTCACCGCCCGTCACCCCGGCCTGCACGGGTTGTGCAAGGCGCTGCAACAGCAAAAAGTTCACTCGATGGTGAGTATTCACCTGCTGCCGACGGCGCTTATGTCGTGGGAATCCGCCACGCTGGATCGCAACTTCAGCCAACATCCCGTCGAGGGCGCTGTTCCCACTGGCGAGGACGATCCGGTCAACACATGGCGGCAAACCGCGCCGCTGATGGCACAGGCGCAAGTCAACCTGTATCTGCGCGAGGCGTTACGGAACAACGCCTATATCCTGATGGTGCATACCGCCAGTGCCGGACGCAATCCGTTATTCGCGGCACAGGCAGCGATGGCACTGTTCGGCCCGCAGGACTCTAACGGCGGCGGGGTTAGCGGCGGCTACGAAGTCATCCACGCTTCCAACGCTGAAGAAATCGAAACCGCTATTCGTAACGTGAACACGATTGATGTGGAGCACTGGGTTCACAGCTCTGAACGGCGGCTGCGGCATCTGGTCAGCCAACGCGAGGCCGCGATTGCCTTCCGCTTGCCTGTGCCGGGGCCGGAAGGCGTTCCGGGGGTGGCGCTCATCCCGGCACGCCCCACCCCGCCCCCGCCGCATCTGCCCCCCAAAGGCACGCTGCTAGGACAGAGCGTGGCACGGGTGGGCGGGATGCCAGTGCGCGTGCGGCAAACACACAGTGACCGCCGCCGCCACACCTATGTGGTGGGCAAAACCGGCACGGGCAAAAGCACGCTGCTGGAAAATAGCGCCTTGCAGGACATCGAGGACGGGTTGGGCGTGTGCGTGATTGACCCGCACGGGGAACTGGTGAACGAGATTTTGCTGCGTATCCCGGATGAACGGGCGGACGATGTAGTGGTGTTCGACCCGTCGGACGATCTGCGTCCGGTGGGGTTAAACCTGCTGGAAGCCCGCAGCGAAACCGAGAAGCACATGATCGTGAACGAGTTCATCGGCCTGTTGACGCTGATGTACGACCCGCACAATCAGGGTATCGTCGGGCCGCGCTTCCAGCACAACGTCCGTAATGCGATGCTGGCGGTGATGGCGAACGAGGACGGCACGTTGATCGAAGTGGTGCGGGCGCTCTCGGATTACGAATACGTCAAATCGCTGATGCCCAAAGTCACCGACCCGCTAGTGCGTAATTACTGGTTGAAGCAAGTCCCCAAAACCAGCGACTTCCACAAGAGCGAGATTCTGGACTGGTTGGTGAGCAAGTTCAGCCGCTTCGTGGGGGACGAGCGCGTTCGGCACATCATCGGGCAGCGCCGCAGCACGTTGGACTTCCGCGCCATCATGGACAAGCGCAAAATCCTGCTGGTGAACCTGTCGAAAGGCAAAATCGGGCCGGAAAATGCCCAGTTCCTCGGCCTGCTGCTCATCCAGCGGTTGCTGCTGTCGGCCCTCAGCCGTGCCGATATGCCGATGGCGGAACGGGCGGACTTCATGATCTATGTGGACGAGTTCCAAAATTTCGCCACGCCCTTGTTCGCCACCATGCTCAGCGAAGGGCGCAAGTACGGGGTGGCGGCGACGATGGCGAACCAGTATTTGACGCAGCTCATCCCGCCCATCCGTGAAGCGGTGTTCGGCAACGTCGGCACGCTGATTAGCTTCACGCTCGGCACACAGGATGCCCATGCGCTCGCCCCGGAAATGCACCCGGTTTTCGGCGCGGAGGATTTAGTGGGGCTGCCCAAGTACACGGCCTGCGCCAAGTTGCTGGTGGATGGCGGCACAACTGCGCCTTTCACGCTGCAAACGCTGCCCAACGTGCGCCCACCGGATGAAGCCCGCCGCGAACGGTTGCTGGCGCTTTCCCGCGAACGCTACGGGCGCGACGCGAACGAACTGCGTGAGGAAATCCGCGAACGATTCTCGTATATGGACGAGGATAGTGCGCGCAACAAGCTGTTCAGCTTGCTTTCCTAAACCATAGGCGGGCGGGGCGCACAACCCCGCCCGCCGTGTTCGGCTATCCTCCACAGCGCCCATCCAAATCGGTGCAGGGCGCTCAGGTGATGTACGATAGAGTTGGAGGTGCATCCATGATGAACTTACAAGATATGAAAGCCGCCGTCGCGCAGTTGTCACCCGAAGAAGTGCAGGAATTACGCGACTATCTTGAGCAGGTTGCGACCACGCTTCCGACGCAAGAACCGCTTGCGGCAGAAGAGCGCATTCGCAGGTTGGACGAAGCTGCCGCCGCGATTCGCAGTGGTTTCAGCGATAGCGAATGGGATGCTATCGAAAAAGCCATGAATGAGGAATATGTCGAGGATTGCGTAGCATAGGCGGGCGGGGTTGTACGCCCCGCCCGCCGTGTTCATCAGCCCTTCTCGCCTTCGCCCACCGGCTCTTTGCCAGTGGTCACGCTCGTCCACTCCGGGCGATCGCCGCGCAGATGCCCGTACACCGGCGCTTCGTTGCGAAGCATATCTACGAATGGGAACAAGTCCTGAATATTCATGAACATATAGCCCTTCTTGGCCGGCACGTCATACGAGGGCGGTGGCGTGGGGCTACCTTCCGCGAGGAAATACACATCCATCGCGTATTCGTCGCCTGTGCAGCGCACCAGCGCCCGCACCTGTGCCGTCACACCGCCGAAGTTGAGCAGTTCCAACTGCCGCCAGACGATCATGTATTCCTTGATCTCAAAGACTTTCGCATCCATCACCGTTTCGTCCTTCGTTGACCGGGTATCCCTTCCTGATTGTATCCGATTCCGGGCGCACTGATGGCGGCAATTTTCAGGCCGTCCGCAGCCCCACCACGTTCGATGCATCCAGCGACAGAATTAACCCGTTACCGGGCAGCGACAGATCGCCCAGAATGGCGGTGGTTTCCTCGGTCAGACGGGCAGCCAGCGCATCGTCCACCACCGAGATTAGCAAATGCGTGTCCACTTCTTTGCCACGCAGCAACGCGGCCAGCGACGGGATCAGCGGCAAATCGTCGCGCACATCGGCTTTCTCCTGCAAACGGCGCAAGCCGTGTCCTTCTACAATCGTGACTCCGCTTGCGCCCGCCCGCTGCCATGCGCTCGCAATGTCCAGCGTTTGTTCCGTCTGTGCGGTAATGAGGATGACCAGTTTCATCGCACCATGCTCCTTTGGGTTTGGTTTCCCACTCAGGTTCTATTCGGATTTGGCGAACGACCAGCGCACCAGCGGCGGCGTGATGACCGTCGTCACCAGCACCACCAGCACAATCGCAGCGAACGTGTTCTCCTGAATCAGACCGTTCGCCACGCCCAGCGCCGCCACGATCAAGCCCACTTCACCCCGGCTAATCATGCCGATGCCGAGGCGCAAGCTGCTCAACTTGCTGAAACCCGTCGCCAGCCCACCCGCGCCCGCACCGATGATCTTGCTCAGGATCGCACCCAGCGTGAGCAGCACCGCAAACGGCAGGATGGACGCATCCAGCAGGCGCAGGTTGGCATGCAGGCCGATGCTGACGAAGAAAATGGGGACGAACATGCCATAGTTAATCATGTGCAGCCCTTCTTCGATTTTTTCTTTGATGTGGTGGTCAGAACGCCCCAAGCACACCCCAGCGATGAACGCGCCCGTGATGAAAGCCACGCCACCGATTGCCTCCGCCAACACGCCCAGCAGCAGCGCCGCCACAACAGCCACCACTACCACGCCCGCCGAAATCGTGGTCTTATTCACCTGTTTGGCAACCCACGGTAGCGCGAACCAACTCACACCGCTGGCGACCACGAGGAAGCCCACCAACCGCACGATCACTTCCACCACCGAGCCACCCTCCGCCGAAGCACCCGCATCGGCAGGGTTGAGCGCGAGGAACACCGACATGAGCAGAATCACCAGTACATCATCCACGATGGCCGCCGCCAGCAGCGCCAGCCCTTCGCGGCTGTGCAGCACACCCAGTTCCAGCATGACCTGTGCGCTGATGCTGACGCTGGTGGCCGCGAGGATGAGACCAATAAAAATGGATTTATCCATCTGATAGCCAAAGGCCAGCGCCGTCCCACCCGCGATCAGGATGGGAGCCACCACACCCAGCACACCTGCAATTACGGCAGTGCGCCCCACCTTGAGCAGGCTGTTAAGGTCTACTTCCAGCCCCGCCGAAAACATCAGCAGTAGCACGCCCAGTTCGGCAAATTCCATCACCACATGCTCGACGGACTTGCCATCCGGGAACAGTGCGCCGATGTGAAACAGGTTGATGAGCGAAGGGCCGATCAGCACACCCGCGATCAGTTCGCCCAGCACTGCTGGTTGCCCGAAACGTGTAGAGAGGTAGCCACAGGCTTTTGCCACTGTAATGAGAATAGCCAGACCCAAAAACAACTGAAGCGTTTCGTTCATCGTGTTTGCCTTTCGCTATTCCGATGCACAACACATCCAATTAGTAGGAATTGTAAGGTTATCACCAAATCAGTAATGATTATAAATACCGTAAAGAAAAATGCCATGATGTCATGGCATTTTATCGAAGCTAATTGAGGCCATCAGGCGACAGTGGCGGTCATCGGCACGAGGCTCATGATGGGAACTAAACGCTCACGCGGGGTATCGGGGTCAAGCAGCACCCCACCGCGCTCCACATCTATAAAGGCGTAGAACGCATTGATTCCGGCGCTGAAGGCAGCTTGCGCGCTAGCCACAATCACATCCACACGAGTGGGAGTGGTCAGCAGCACGAAATGGTCATCCACCACGCCAAGGAAGTCGTCCACACTACCCCCCGCTGTGATCGCCTCACGAATGATTTTGGCAGCAAAGGCCATGACATCGTTACCTGCCAGAAACCCATACACATCGCAGTAAGCACGGTAGCCGTCCAGCGTCAGCCAGCGTTCCGCCATCACGCCTATCTGCTGACGTTCGGCAATCGTCTCATGAACCAATTCGCCAGTCGGCAAGCCGGTGCGCGGCTCGTGCAAATTTTCGCGGGTCGCGCGGCGAATGACGCTTTGCACCCGCAACCGCAGTTCATCCACATCGAACGGCTTAGTCACATAATCGTCCGCGCCCAGTTCCAGCCCGTGTACTTTGTTAGAACGTGCATCTTTCTGGGTGAGGAAGATAATGGGGACATAGCGCATCAGTGCCGACTGGCGCAGGTGTTCGCAAATCTCGTAGCCATCCATATCCGGCAAACCAATGTCGAGCAGGATGACATGCGGAAAGGTGGTACGTGCCATCTCAATGCCCGCTGCTCCGGAATCCGCATGGTGTACGGTGACGTTGTATGCTCCGAAATAGAGGATGAGCATCTCCGCAACATCGTAATCATCCTCAATCACCAGCAGCCGTGTTTCTGCCATCGGTTATGTCCCTTTAATTGGTTATTCGTCTCCGAGGACGGCACTGACGCGGAACTGAACGCCATCTGAATCGGCAGCGTTCGCCACCACTTCGGCGGGGGTAAGCGCCGTCCCTGCCACATCCGGGCGCAGCACGTTCTTCAGCGGCAACACTGAAGCGGTTGGTTCAATGTGCGAGGTATCCACGGCTTGCAAACTACTGAAATAGTCCAGAATATGGGAAAGTTGACCGGCATACAGCGCGACTTCGGCATCGGTCAGGTTGAGCTTGGCAAGTTCAGCGATGCGCCGAACTTCATCATGCGACAATTCCATAGCAAAACTACCCCTTCGATTCATGTGGTTCTAGCGGCAACCCGCCGTCCAGATGGATACCCACTGTACGACAGTTCCATCGCAAATCCTAGCACACCTCATTTCTGAAACCAAAAGTAAACTCTTTTTTCGGATTCTAAACCCATCCGCGCTATAAAAAACGTTTAGAATAGATTTCATAGTGTGAAAAGAGAGGGTGGGCGTTTACAGGCGACTATAAACTGCCCACAAAAGATCGGTATGGCGACTAAGGAACTCGTCCCCCAGTTGGATGTGATACTGGCAGCCAAACGCCAGTATCTAACCGAACGGCGTGCCACCACGCCCATCGAAGCCGTGCGTGCCCTCGCCAGTATGCAAAAGCGCCCGTTGCCGATTCTGAGTTCCATCCCGCATCAAGCGCCCATTCTCATCATGGGACAGGTCAAATACAGCGCCCCGGAACGCCGTTTCCACAACGATGCTTACGATCCAGTTTCGCTGGCGATGCGCCACATTCATGCGGGTGCGGATGCGATTGCGCTGTACACCGATGAAACGCTGTATCAGGGCGGGCTGGATGATCTGGTGCTGGTGTCCCGCGCCATCAGTTCGCCGGTCATCAGTCAGGATTTCATCCTCGACGAATATCAGGTTGTGGAAGCACGAGCAGCTGGCGCTTCGGGACTGGTACTGTATGCCGAGCTATTGCCACAGGCCGAGCTACGCAATCTTGTCTCCGCCACGCAACGCAACCGGATGACGGCCATCGTGGAAGTGAACAACCACGAAGAACTGGATTATGCACTCAGTTTGAGTCCGTATGTAATCGGCCTCAGCCGCCACGACCTGCGAACCAACGAATATCGCCCCGCGCCACTGATGGAAATGCGCGAACGCATTCCGAGCAATATGCGCGTGATGATTACCGACGCACTGCACACGCTGGACGATGTGCAGATGGCAGCCAACCTGCGCGTGGATGCGGTAGTGCTGGCGGAAGAACTGCTGCAATCTGAAAGCCTGATGCGACAGGCCGAACCGCTGCTACGGCGTGACGGAACTATTTTTGAAGGCGACCTATGAACCCTGCCCCCCTTCCCAACATTGAAGGTGCGATTCATCTGCTGCAAAGCGAAGATGTGCAAATCCGGCAAATGATGGCCTACTTGCTGGGACAAGTGGGAGATGCCCGTGCCATCGAACCGTTGATTGACGCGCTGAACGATGCCGATGTGGGCGTGCGCGGCGCGGCGGCAAACGCGC
This sequence comes from uncultured Chloroflexota bacterium, assembly GCA_903904765.1. The sequence continues at coordinate 520 of CAIVEA010000402.1, read as the reverse complement.
TGGGGGCGTTGGGCGATCAGGCGGCAGTCCCCTATCTGAAGCCGCTGCTGCGCTCCAACAACCCGCAATTGGTGGTGTGGGCGGCCTTCGCGCTGACCAAACTCGGTCATGACCAGTTCGCGCTGCTCATCGAGGCGCTGGAAACCGGAGATGTCATGGTGCGGCGCAGCGCCATCCTCGCCATGCAACAGTTGGCTGATCCAAGAGCCATCGCACCGCTATTGGCGGTCTACCGAGACACCGAGCGCCGCTTCAGTGCCGATAACACGGTGGGCGAAGCCGCCGCCAAAGCCCTCGCCAAGATGGGCTACAACATTGGCGACCTGCCGCCGCGTTAACGTACCATCTGCAACTATCCTATGACACAGCCTATTTTTGCCAAATTGTCATACTCGACAATATGAGTTTTTGACAGTCGTTTTAGGCTGCGATAGACTTCCCCAAACACACGGTTTGCCGCAATCAATGTCCATTTCAGTCCACAGCGGTAAGCAGTGAGTCGAAACTATGTCTTACTGAT
>CAIVEA010000401.1 GCA_903904765.1 uncultured Chloroflexota bacterium | reverse complement strand
GCGGCGGGGTCTAGTGTGCAGGAGGCGATATAGTTTGCCCCTGCGGGGGGACGGCGTTCGCTTCCCAGTTTCGCAGATCGGAGCGCAGGAACAGCATGAGCGCCGCGCCGATAACGAGCAAGACGGCGTTGATCTCGATGGCAGTACGCACACCGAAATGTTCGGCACTGAAACCAATGAGCAGGGCGGCGATGGGCTGCATTCCGAAGCTAATCATAGTGAACAGGCTGAGTAATCGCGCCCGCATTTCTATCGGGGACATCAACTGCGTGAGGCCGAGTGACATGGTGAGGACGGTAGGAGCGCCCATGCTGGACATGAACAGGCAGAACATGGACAGGGGCAGCGATGTGGAGAACGAGAAGATCATGAACCAGACGGCTAACCAGATGCTGGCTGCGGTCAGCACCAACCCGCTGCGCCGTTGCGCCTGTGCCAGTGGCACTATGAACAACACCGCGATTAGCGCACCAGCTCCCGAAGCGCCCATCAATGCGCCCAGCGTTTGCGCGTCCCCATTTAGAACTTTATCCGCGACAGCCGGCATCAGGTTCATCATGATGGACAGGCCGAAGAAGGTCATCATGGCGGCGAAGATGAACAAATCCTGCATGCGGGGTTGGGTGCGGAGGAATTTGAGTGCATCCCCCAACTGGCGCAGCGGGCTGCCGGATTTGCCAGAGGCGCGTACCTGTGCTGAGCGCACCATCATCAAACTGGCGATGACCGCCAGAAAACTTAACCCGTTCAGCCAGAAGGCCGGGGCAGTGCCGATGCGGGCGACCACGAAACCCGCTATCGCTGGGCCGAGGACGCGGCTGACCTGCAAAATCATGGCGTTCAGGTTGACGGCTTTGCGGACTTCTTTCATGCCCGCCAGATCACCTAGAAAGGCTTGTTGTGCGGGCATATCCAGCGCGGTGAGGATTCCGAGCGTCAAGCCGAGCATGTAGACGTGCCACAGTTGCACCGTGTTGGTCTGCACGAGAATCGCCAGTATGAAAGCCAGCATCATCGCGCCGGCCTGCGTGCCGATTAGCAACTTGCGCCGATCCATCCGATCTGCCCACACACCTGCCCACGGGCCGAGCAGTAGGATGGGCAGCGTATTGAGCATGTTGACCACACCCAATGAGGCTTCGGACTTGGTGAGTTCCCAAACAACCCATGCTTGTGCGGTGGATTGCAACCATGTGCCGATGAGCGAGATGGCTTGACCGCCGAGGTAAGTGCGGAAATTCGGTATCTTCAGCGGGGCAAAGCTGCCTCGTAGTGTATCCAATACACCCATAAACATCCTCGATTTGGTTACAAAAAACGTTGCTATTCCGTAATCGGATGGGGACTGGTTGGCTGATCTTACCCGATTCGATCAGAAGGGATGAGATTAATGAAATGTACGCAGGCGGTTCACCAGATCAACTAGGCATTGAATGGCGTGCAGCGTATCCCACCACGTTTCGGCATGGCGCAGATCATGTGCGCCGCCGTTTGCCGTGAGTACGGCGTGTTGCTGTTCCAAGTCCATCAGTCGTGCGGTGCAGCGATCTAACAACACTGCTGCATCAGTGGTACTTCCGGCTATTTTCGTTAACCATTGATAATGTGCGCTTTGTGCGCGGAGTAATGCGCGATCCCCGATGCTGTGCGGGTCATCCGGCGCATAGGTGGAGAGATGGGCTTCGAGCCGGACGAGTTCGGTGTCAAGCCGGGAAAGTTCACGCTGCAAAAACACGACAAGTTCAGTCATAACCAGCTCGCATCATAACGGATGCTTTTTGTGCAAATGGCAGGGTCATGTGGGTGGGTATGCTGGTTGCGATTTAGGTCGCTTGTGGCAACCGGAATCTAAAGCACGCGCCGCCGCTGGGACGTTCTTCATAGCGGATTTTACCACCGTGCATGCTGACCATTCGATCCACAATGGCAAGCCCCAGCCCCGTCCCGTGCGATTTGCCCATCGTGACGAACGGTTCGAACAGGGTTTTTATGATTTCCGCAGGGACACCCGGCCCATCGTCCATGATGCTGAACTCAATCTCGTTCCCCACCGGACGAACATAAATTTCGACCTGCGTCCCGCCTTTGCCTTCAATTGCATCCACTGCGTTGTTGACCAGATTTTGGAATACGCGAGTGAACCGCTGTTTATCAATACTGATTTTGTAGTTTCGTGCTTCGGCGTAATCGGTAATGATCTGGACGGTGCGGTCTAGACCGGGGGTTGCCACAATGTCGGTGACATAGGCCATATAGTCGCCCACATCTTCAACCGTTTTGCGAACGCTTTCATCCCCGGAGGTGTAATCTAACACTTCCTGTGCCATCGAAGAAAAGACTTCGATGTACTTGATAATCTGCGAGGCGAACATTTCGCGTTCTTCAAACGTCAGGTCTGCCTCTTGCAGCAGGCCGGCATAGCCCATAACGTTCGATAGCGGTTTACGCATGTCGTGGACAAGGCTGCCGACGGTCTGCCCGACGATGCTCAGGCGTTCAGAGTGTTTCAGCTTGTCCTGCGTGGCGCGGAGTTCGACCAGCGTTTGTTCCAGCACCTCTTTTTCGTGCGCCAGCCGTTCGACGAGCTTTGCCGCATAGATGAAGAGCGCGGTGTTGTGGGTGAGGGTGGTGAGCAGGTTTACATCTTTGGCTTTGAAGGCTTTGCTCTGCTGTTCGTAGACCAGCACCAACGACCCCAGCATTTCGTCGTTGTAGCGCAGCGGGGCGCAGATGACCTGATCGTTGTCGAACACCTGCGCTTGCTCGAAAGCGTACAGGGTACTCAGTGCCAATTCGCGCACGCGACCACTCCAAAATTCGCTATTGGAACGGTTGCCAAAATGACTGATGGGCGAGAGGTTTGATTTAGAATCATTCCAGATGTAAATCACACCCGCATCGGCGCGGATGATGGCGCGGGTTTCATCCAACACATTCTGGAAAATTTCGCTGGTGGAAGAACCCTGAATGAAACTGCTGCCCAGCCCATAGATCAGGTTCAGTTCATCGTTGCGCTCGATAATCTCATCCATGAACTGATTGCGCCGCCAGATTTCGATGGCGAGATGCGACAGAGTCAGGGCAAAGTGCTGTGCGGCTTGTGATAGCGCGGCGGTTTCGTGCTGTTCCTGTGCATACAGCGCCACGCTGCCCATGCGTTCATGATCGAGCACAATATAGGCGAAGGCATCCGGTTCACGCGGCGGACATGCGCCACCGTACAGGCTCACTTGGTCGAGATCGAGGATGCGAACCGCATGAGGTAAGGCAAAGGCGGACTCGAACGAGAAGACGAGTTCGTCGAGGGTTCGTTCAGTTAAGATCGTACTTAAAGCCGGTTTTGACACAGATTTACACCCGTTTTAGGGCGCTAAAGGACTGCGCCCATCCACTTTTTATTGTCCCCACAGATCGGTCAATTTTGTCATCAAACGGGCGGTATTGAAAGGTTTAGTCATAAAGTCATTCGCGCCGATGGCTTCTGCCCGTTGACGGTCGGTGCTGTTGCCCCGTGCTGTCAGAATGATGATGTAGGGATTGTAATCTGGAATGCGCCGAAGTTGATAGCAAACATCATACCCGTTGAGCTTGGGCAACAGCACATCCAGCAAAATAAGGTCT
>CAIVEA010000400.1 GCA_903904765.1 uncultured Chloroflexota bacterium | reverse complement strand
CTGCTGATGGTGCTGGTGGTTGTGGCGCTGCTGGTTTCAACGGTGGCTTCGGGCATTTGGGCGGTTTATGAAACGGCGAATCTGCTGATTTCGCTGTTTACCGCTTATAAAGGTGCTTCCTATGCGGTGGCCGGTTTTATACAACTGTTGGATATCTACCTGATTGTGGCAGTGCTTTATATTTTCACGGTGGCGTTGTTCGAGTTATTCATTGGCGAATTGAAGCTCCCGGCATGGCTGATTATTCGCAATTTTGACGAACTCAAAACGCTGCTGGCGAATGTGGTGGTTTTGATTATGGCTGTTTCGTTCCTAAAGTATTTTCTGGAACGGAATGACCCGCTGACCACTGTGTTGTATGCGGCGGCAGCCAGTTTGATCTCGCTGGTTCTCATTTCTTACCGTCATCACGGGAGTGGAGATGGCTCCCACTGAAAGGAATTGATATGACTGACCCTCGGTTAGATAAACTCGCAAATGTGCTGGTGGATTATGCTTGTGCGGTGAAACCGGGCATGTGGGTGGGCATTCTGGGTGATGTGGTGACACTGCCGGCGCTGCGGGCGGTCTACCGCGAAGTGCTGAAGTACGGCGGCAACCCGACGCTGTTCATAAGCGACGAGTGGATGACGCGCACCTTCCTGCGTGAAGCGAATGATAACCAGCTCACATGGCTGGACCCCAGCCAATCGTTGTATTACGAAAAGGCCGATATTTATATCCGCATCGGCTCCAGCAATAACACCCGCGCCATGACGAACATTGACCCGCAGCGGGTACAGAAGGTGAACGCGGCGCGGCGACCTTGGCTGGATCAACGCCTGACGCGCAGCGCGAATCTCGATTTTGAGTGGGTGGGGACGTGGTATCCCACCGAGTCCAGCGCACAGGAAGCCAATATGAGCCTCGAAGAATATGAGGCGTTCGTGTATGGTTCGATGTTCATTGACCACGACGACCCCGCCGCTAAATGGCGCGAACTGTCCGCGATGCAACAGTTGAAGGTGGACTGGCTGAAGGGCAAGAAGCAAGTGCGCTTGCAAGGGCCGAACGCCGAACTGGAACTGTCTATCGAGGGACGTACCTTCGTGAACAGCGATGGTCACAAGAACATGCCCAGCGGTGAGATTTTCACCGGCCCGGTGGAGAACTCGGTGAACGGGTGGGTGCGTTTCGATTATCCGAGCATCGTGGCGGGTCGGGCTGTGTCCGGCATCGAACTCAAGTTTGAGCAGGGCAAAGTAGTCTATGCCCATGCCGAAAGCAACGATGATTTGCTGCAAGCGCAGTTGAACACGGATGCGGGCGCTCGTTACTTAGGTGAGTTTGCCATAGGCACGAACTTCGGCATCAACCGCTTCACGGGTAACATCCTGTTCGATGAGAAGATCGGTGGCACGGTACACATGGCAGTGGGCATGGGCTATCCCGAAACAGGCAGCACCAACCGCAGCGCCGTCCACTGGGATATGATCTGCGACATGCGGAATGACAGCACGATTCATGTGGATGGCGACCTGTTCTATAAGAATGGTCAGTTTGTCGTCTAGTTTGTAACTCTGCGTTTGACTCAACAGCCCTGATCCACTTCAGGGCTGTTTTATTTTGAGTTTCCTTAAGCAGCAAAAGACATAATTTCTGTTATATTATTCTTAACTGTTCTCTATAATGCGGGTAAGGTTGCTTTATGTCGTCGTTGGCATCCATTTCTGAAGATATTGTTGCGCGGCGGGCTGGTTATGCGTTGACGTATGGGAAAGTAATTTCTGTTGTTGGTTTGATCGGTTCTATTGTGCTGGCTGGCATGTGGTTGTTTCAATCGCAATATACACAGCTCCTTCTAATGAGTTTGTCTATTCTTCCGCTGGTTATCACGGCTTTTCTCATCCCCCAATTTCATAAACGCAATAACACCTCTGCGGGGATGATTCTGGCGTTGACGAGCGTGCTGGTCGCGGTGGTTGCGTCGGTGTATGCGCTGCCCAACATTGTCGTTCCGCGCACGGTGGCTTTTCTGATCGTGATGACGGGCGCATACCTTACGCTGGGGGATAAGTATGCCCGGCGTGGATCATTCATCACGGGAATGTT
>CAIVEA010000399.1 GCA_903904765.1 uncultured Chloroflexota bacterium | reverse complement strand
TCAATAATTGCTGATCACCAGAATGAGTCTACAAATTCCAACAGTGAATTCTATCAAATGACTCTGTCGCAATACATCACAGCAATCGTCACAAGATATGAATCTATGGCTGAAGCCACAATAAGTGGTTTCTCTAGTTACGGTATATGCCCATGTAGTTGGGCTAACGATAATTTTCCGCAACTTGGTCAACCAAACGGTAGTGGTGGTTATCTTGCGTCTTATTCTTATGTTGCGTATCCCACAAATTACGGAACACACTTCAAAGTTTACTAGGTTTCTATATGACAATCAAACATATGACCAATCTATATACTTGCCTCTTCGCTATAATTATGCTTCTAAATTTACAAGAGGTATATGCACAGACAACAGAAACTATCACACAATTCCAAATTGCTTTTACTTCAGATCGAGATGGCACAGAACAAATCTATCTGATGAACTTAGACGGATCGAACGTATCACTCATGCCTATGAAAGGGTACCGCCCAAGGTTTAACTACAGTTCCGTTTACTCCCCAGTATCTAAACGTCTTTCCTTCGTATCCATTCAAGATTTGGGATTCGGCAGCCAAATTAATACGATGAAACTTGATGGAAGTGGAATATTAAATGTGCCGCTTGGATATAACCTTGCATCCATGGGAGGATGGTCCCCGGATGGAACCAAGCTCGTATTTTCATCAGATACACAGTTTGGCACAGCGATTTTCTCAATGAACGCCGATGGCAGTAGTGTGATGCAGCTCACTGCTGATCATCAAAGTAACTATAATCCAGATTGGTCGCCTGATGGGACCAGAATCGTGTTCGTATCTGTGCGTGATGGTAATAGTGAAATCTACACAATGAATTTTGATGGTTCCCATCATGTGAGAATCTCAAGTACTTCTAGCGAAGAAAGCGGTCCGCGTTGGTCGCCTGACGGAAGCAAGCTGGTTTTTGCATCAAATCGGAATGGAGGCAACTACAACATATTTGTGATGAATTCTGATGGGTCAAACATAGCGCAATTAACCAATTCAACGGGAGTAGATATTGAACCAGCGTGGTCACCCGATGGAACCAGAATTGTCTTTACTTCTGACAGGGATGGAAACGCCGAAATCTATGTTATGAATATTGATGGGAGCCAGCAGACAAGATTGACCTACAACGCTATTTCCGACGCTGCCCCATCCTGGATTCCAATACAGCAATCTCAAACCGGCACGGGGCTGCGTGGGCAGTATTTCGATGCCAGCAACTTCACCGTCCCCAAGTTCTTCCGCCTCAATGCCAGTGTGGATTACAACTGGGGCACGCTCTCGCCGGATGCTGCCCTCGCCGCCGACACCTTCTCGGTGCGCTGGACGGGCAAGGTCGAGCCGCTGTACTCGGAAGCCATTACTTTTTATGTCACCCACAACGACGGGGCGCGGCTGTGGGTGAACGGGCAGCCGATGATTAACAACTGGACGAACACCACGAATGCCGTCACCGACAGCGGCACGATTACGCTGGCAGCCGGGGTCAAAACCGACATCGTACTGGAATACTACGACAATACGGGCAGCGCCTCGGTCAAACTGGAGTGGCAGAGCGCCCGCCAAGCGCGGCAGGTCATCCCCTCCACGCAGTTGTACCCGCCGGAGGGCTGGCCGCAGCAGATGGGCTGCTGGTGAGGTGACCCTCGCGCCGGACGGGGCGCTGCTGGTGGCAGATTTCATCTACGGCTACGTGTGGCGGGTGCGCTATACGGGGTAATGTGAAAATGATGATTTTCGGGATTGTGGTGTGTTCTTTCTTGTTGATTATATTATTATGACTAATGTAACATTTGTTTTATTTAACCATGACACTTTTTACTGCATACATAATTGTAAATCCTCTAATCTGGAGACATCGTTGGCTGAGGAAATCTACCAATGTCCCGGAAACGTCTGTTCAGTATGGTGTGTATGTTCATGTTATGCTTCGCCCTGCCTGTGTGGGCGCAGGTCGCAGATTCCACCGCCGAACCGCCAACCCTGACGGTTATCCCTACCGTGTTTGAAACGCTGACCGAGACACCCACGCAAACCCCGACGGCAACGCATACGGAAACCCCAACTGAAACTGCTACGCTGCTACCTACCGAAACCGCCACCGCCGAGCCGACGCTAACATCTGAACCTAGCCTGACCCCTTCTCTGGATGTGGCGGCTACGCCCACCGAAACCCAGACGGTTAGCCTCACACCAGATGCCACCGTCACGCCCACCGAAACCCAGACCGCCACGCTCACGCCCACCTTCACGCCGCTGTCGCTGCCCACCGAGCCACCGCTGAGTCTGCTGCTGACCGACAGCTTCGATACGGGCACGCTCTACTTCTGGACATTGGGCGCGGGTTGGACGCTCGTCCCCAGTGAAGGTGGGCTGGCGCTGAGCAGCGTAGGGAACGACGAGCCAGCGACGTTCGTGCATGACGGCCTGCTTGATCTGGCGGTTCAGCTTCGAGCGCAGTTCGTGGGCGGTTTGTTCCGCCTGAGCCTGCGTCAGAGCGCGGCAGGTGCTTACACGCTCCTGCTGGGCGAGGATGGACTGCTGACGCTTTACCGGGGGACGCAAGTGCT
>CAIVEA010000398.1 GCA_903904765.1 uncultured Chloroflexota bacterium | reverse complement strand
TCCCACGCCATGCTTGTACAGCACCATCTCACGGACTGGCAGCGTCATCTCTGCACTCTCCTATGCTTGTTTAGACCACTAGCACCGTATTCTTGAGCGAACCGATGCCCTCAATTTCGATCTCCACCCCGTCACCCGCTTGCAGCGTGAAATCATTGGGCGGGACGATGCCTGTTCCGGTCAGCAGGATCACGCCGTCCGGGAACTCGGTGCTGCGCCCTAAGTAACCCGCCAGTTCCGCCAGCCCACGTTTGATGCGGACGGTGCTGACCTCGCCGGAGAACACGGGTTGATCGTCGCGGCGAATAGTCATGCGAATGGTGGTCTGCGGGAAGTCCGGCGACGGGTTGAGGACGATGCCCGGCCCCAGCGCGCACGAGGCTTTGTACACTTTGGCCTGCGGCAGATACAACGGGTTCGCGCCTTCGATGTCGCGGCTGCTCATGTCGTTGCCCACCACAAAGCCAACCACTTCCAGCGCCGGATTAAAGACCACCGCCAGTTCCGGCTCCGGTACGTTCCATGTGGCATCGGCGCGAATGCCCACGCCGGCATACGGGCCGACCACCCGCGTACCCCGCGCCTTGAAGAAAATTTCGGGGCGTTCGGCGGCATACACGCGGGCGTACACATCGCCGCCATCCACCGCTTCCTGCTGGCGGGCGCTGCGGCTGCGCTCGTAGGTCACACCCGCCGCCCAAATGTCCTGCTCGTCACAGGGGGGCAGCCAGTGGGGGACGAACGCGGCAGGCGGCGCTTCAAACTCATCGGCGGCATAGGCTTTGCCGGTCTCCCGCGCCACCACCACCAGCCCTTCGATGGCGGCAGCGGTGTGACCAATGGTGTTCCGCAGGAACGCGCCAATGCTGGGCAGGTGTTCGGTCACATCGTACACGGTATCGTCGAGGCGCACGCCCACGCGCTCGCCAACTTCAGGATGGTAAAAACGAACGAGCATCGGGGTCATAAGATCAACTTTCCTCAAAATAGCTTCGGATAAAAATCGGCAACGCTCAACTTTTCCCCCTATCTCTTTCATGAGATGGTTTTGAGTGTCGGGCGTTCTTTCGTAGGGACACGGCCTGTGCCGTGTCCTCCGTCTATCTCCTGTAAAACCTAAGTGGACACGACATGCGTCGTGTCCCTACGAATGACCATTTTTGCCTTGCACCCTTCACCCTGAGGGAGAAGTGCGGGGGATGAGGGTTGCATCCCCGCGACCTACACAATCTCCTCTACATCCACCCAGCGGCGTTCGCGGTCGCTCAGGGCGCAGGCATCAATCACGCGCTGGATCGCCAAGCCTTCCTCGAAATCCGGCTGAAGCGGCGTGTTCTCAGCAATTGCCGTCACGAATTCGCGGGTCATGAAGTCCTGCGTGCGGAACACATCGCGCAGCGTGTTCTTCACCGTGTCGCGGCGGGCGTTTCCCCAGTACACATCCGGGATGCTCATCACGGCGGGCGATGTACCTTCTTCTTCCCGCGCCCCCCGGATTTCCTGCGTGGTGTTGAAGTCCAAATCGCTATAGAGCGTGCCTTCAGAGCCGTGAAATTCCATGTGGTGCGTCTGGTTGAAGGTCGTACCTTCGTAGCAGAGCGAACTAACGCTGACCGAACCCTGTGCGCCGTTGGCGAAGGCCAGCGTGATGAGGGCGCTATCGTCCGTCGGGGTGTACGGCTGCCCCTGCGGGTCAAGCGGCACACGCGGGACGCGGTGGCTGAGTTTGCAGTACACGCCCGTGATCGAGCCGAAAACCAGTTTCGCCAGATGCAGGAAGTGCGACCCCAGATCGCCCAGCACACCCGTCCCGCCGTAGCGCGTGTCGAAGCGCCACATATACTCGCCCGCCCGCCCGTAGCCGGAGTTGTAGCGCATGTTCATCTGGTACGGTTGTCCGATGTAGCCGCCCGCGATCAGGTCTTTCAGGTAGCGGTACATGGGCAGGTGGCGGTAGGTGTAGGGGACGAGGTGCTTCACGCCTTTTTCCGCTGCCAGCGCCGCCATGCGTTTCGCTTCGGCATAGTTCATCGCCAGCGGCTTCTCGCACATCACATGCAGGCCAGCATTCAGCGCCGCCTCGGTCATGGCGAGATGGGTATCGTTGGGGGTGGATATGATAATCGCGTCCAGTTTGCCACTGGCGATCATCTCGCGGTAGTCGGTGTACACCTCCGGCACGCCATAGGTATCCGCCAGTTTTTGCGCCGTCTCGCGGTTGCGCCCGCAAACCGCCACGAACTTGCCATGCGGATGCTCCTGAAGCGCCGGCAAGTACATGCCGTCTGCCCACCAGCTTGTGCCAATAATTCCCACGCGAACAGTCATGAGGGTGTGCTTCCTTTGTATGGGAATGGGCTATGCGTTAAATACGAACCGCGTCGGTCATTTGCTGAATGAAACGGGCATGCAGCACCGCATCGTGAATGCTGCTCAGGTGCGGCGTGCGCTTCTCCGTCACATTGGCATGGAAGGCCAGCAGTTCGTTGCGGAAAGCCTCCTCATACGAGACGATGATTTTCTTCTCCCACGACAGTTCACCTTCGCCGCCCTGCACGATGACGGGTGACGGAAAGTTGCGGAAGTACGGGCTGGGAAGCTGCATCATCACGCGCTCACGGTTGCCGAAGAAAGCATATTCCTCGCGGTAGTCCTTCAAGTGCGACAGGAAATGCCAGTCCAGCGTTACGCGCAGATCGCCGGGGTACTCCACCTGCGCGTGGATGGACAGGCCATCGCGCCAGATGTCGGTGCTGACCACGCGCAGCGGCGCGCCCAGAAAGCCGAACATCGTGTACACCTGATGAATCAGGCTGGAATTCATCACACCGAAGGCCAGCCGCAGCGCCGCATTATCCTTGCGTGCGCCCAGCACCTCGTCCACCTGCGACTCCAGCGCACCGCCGCTGAAAGCCGCCAGCTGACCCTTCACCTGATCGTCCCACAGGCCGGGGTCCACATGCCCTTCCTGAATCACGCCGTTGCCGCGCCGGATGCGGAAGGGCGACAGGCCGAGTTCATTGGCGGGATGCAGCACGGTGATGCGGGCGAAGCCCAGATCGTGCATGGCATCCACCTGCTGCTTGGCAACCGCAAAACCGGGGTCATACAGCTTGTGGTAGCCCAGTTGCAG
>CAIVEA010000397.1 GCA_903904765.1 uncultured Chloroflexota bacterium | reverse complement strand
TGCATTGCTGCCCACCCGTGCGCTCTCGCTCAGCACCTGCGGCGACAGCGAACGTGGCGCGCTGGGCATTACCATAGACCCCAACTTTGCGACCAATGGTTACGTGTATATCTACTACACGCGCCAAGCGCCCAGCGGTTCGCCCTGCGGCTACAACACCTATGCCAATAACCAACCGGGGCCGCGCAATCGTGTCTCCCGATTCACCATGACGGGCGATCTGATTGATCCCAACACCGAGGTGGTCTATGTGGACAATATCGCCACCGATATTGGCTACCATAACGCTGGCAAAGTGCTGTTTGGCCCGGATGGGTATCTCTATATCTCGGTAGGGGATGGTGGCTTGGCTGCTCTAGCGCAGGACATTAGTGCGCTAAATGGTAAGATTTTGCGGATTAAGCCCGATGGCAGCGATCCGCGTGGCTATGTGACCACCGGAAACCCGTATGACTCGGCGGTGAATGCTCGTACCTGTGGCACGACCTCACCCGCTAGTGGCGCTGGCCCGTGCCGCGAAGTGTATGCTTACGGTTTACGCAACCCGTTCCGCTTCACGATCATTCCCGATATGACATTTGGTAGCGTGTTGTATCCGCCCGTTCAGGGGCAAACGTGGCTGGCGGTGGGCGATGTGGGTGGTGGCGCGTGGGAAGAAGTGAACTTTATCGCGCCTCCAGTTGGAAATCAGGCCGGGAATTACGGACATTCGCTGCGCGAGGGATTCTGCTCGGCAGGGGTGATCTGCAATCCGGCGACGGAGACACAGCCCGACGGATTTACCACGCCGACTTACGCTTACCAACATAAGGCGCTCTATGCCAACAACGACTCGGCAGTCATTGGCGCGGCCTTTTACACAGGTTCGGCTTATCCGAATGTCTACAAGAACAATTTCTTCTTCGTGGATTTCACACGCAGTTTCATTCGCCGATTGGTGTTTAATCCCACCACAGGCAAATGGGATGCGGCTGTGCCGGATTTCGCGCCCGAACCGACGGTGAATCCGGGGCGCGGCATCATCGGTATTCAATCCGGGCCGGGGGGGGACACTTGGGGTACGGATTTGTACTACATCAACTACATCTCCGACAACGAGCGCCTGAGCGAAATTCGCCGCATTCGCTATGTGGCGGGTATTGTGCCGCCGGTGGCTTTCCTCGGTAGCAGCACAGTGAATCCTCCGCTATCCACCAACTTCACGCTGACGGCTGCCGGTTCGTATGACCCCGACAACAATACGCCGCTAACCTATTTGTGGGATTTCGGGGATGGCACGCCGCACGAGACCAGCACCGCCACTACCACTTACCAGTACACGACGGCTGTGAACCGCACCGTTTCGCTGCAAGTGCGTGACAGTCAGGGCAATCTTTCGGAGACAAAGACGCTCACACTGTATCCCGGAAACGTTCCAGCAACGGCGCAAATTCAGGTTACAAATCTGACGGCTGGCAGCCGCACGAACTATCATGCGGGTGATACATGGGCGTTCGCTGCTATCAATGTGAATGATCCTGATGGCTATGGCACTTCAGTACCTACGGATAAATATGAATGGAATATCCCGTTCCATCACCGTGACCACAGCCACCCGTTCCTCTCCAACCTGTCTGGCACATCGGGGCAGTTCGATCTCCCGATCACGGGCGAAACCGACCCGGTGGTGTGGTATCGCGTCATCCTGAATTTGACCGACGAGCGTGGGCAGGTGACAGTGGTGCAGCGCGACATCTTGCCGGCCACCACAACCGTCATGCTCACGACCAACATCGCGGGCATTCCCCTCAGCTTCGAGGCGCATTCGGTGACTACGCCTTTCACGGCGACCCGTGTGGTGGGGATGCACATCCCGATTGGCGCTTCCGATGAGTACGTGCTACCCGGTGGGACGTTCGCTTTCGGTAGCTGGTCGAATGGGGGCGCACAGTCGCAGGTGTTGATCGTGCCGGATTCGCCGCTGGTGCTGACTGCCAACTATGGCAATATCGCACCGGCCCGTAACCGCTTTAACACTGCCACGCCTACGCTGACATGGACGCGGATTGAAGGGGCACTGAACTATCAACTTGATCTGGACGACAACGCTTCATTCTCAAGTCCTTTGAGCATGGTGCTGCCGGGGGATACCCTGAGCTGGACGGTGGATACACCGCTGGCAGACAATACCGCGTACTACTGGCGGGTGCGTGCCCAACGC
>CAIVEA010000396.1 GCA_903904765.1 uncultured Chloroflexota bacterium | reverse complement strand
GTTTACGTGATTAATGGAACTACCTATGATTACGGGTTGATGGCGTTGCCGACTATCAATACTAGCATCACCATCATCGGCAATGGCGCGACGATCACCCGTACCGGATCGAACGATTTCCGCTTCTTTTTTGTGAACGGGGTCACATCGGGTTCGGCACAACTTTTCCTGAACGGGCTGACCTTCAGCAACGGGCACTTGGTTGTAAACTCATACTTAACGGGTGCGGGCAGCGTTGCCATGAATGCGTTCGGCACGCTGACCATCACCCGCAGCAAGTTCATCGGCAACACCGCCTACTACGGCGGTGCGGTCATGGGCTGGGGGCCGTTGACCATCACCGAAAGCGAGTTCACGGGCAACAGCGCCTACTCCGGTGGCGCAGTCATGGCGAGTAATCCCAACTCCGCTTCGTATTCGCTTTCAGCGACCATCAGCCGCACGCTGTTCTCGCAGAATATGGCGGAGCGTGGCAGCGCGGTCTATGCTGAACGCGCTAACAACACCGTGTCGGTCACGGGATCGTGCTTCATCAACAACACCAACACGGCGGTAGACAACAATACGTCGAACCTCGCGCCGACGGTGAACGCCATCAACAACTGGTGGAACTCATCGGCAGGGCCTTCGGTGAACACAACGCAAACGGGCGGCGATTTCGTGGGCAGCAGCGGCGTGAGCTACACGCCGTTCGCCAACGCGCAGATGAATTTCTGCGGGGCTGCCACGCCCACGCCATCCAACACGCCGACGGAGACCTATACGCCCAGCGCCACCAACACGCCAACTTATACGCGCACAGCGACTCCCTCACTCACACCGATCTATACGCGCACACCTACTGCTACCCCCAGCGCCACTTATACGCCTAGTGCTACCAATACACCCACCGCCACGAACACCCCCACGAATACCTTTACGCCCACGAACACCCCGACCAGTACCTCCGTGCCGCCCGTGACGCTGGTGTTCCCGACCAATGGAGCCAGTGCCAGCAGCCTGCGTCCTATGTTCGTGTGGAACGCGCTCCCCGGCGCGGTGAGCTACGAATTGTGGCTGACGCTGGGGACGACCCCCGCTACGAAGGTCTACAGTGGCACGCTGAACAGCTACACCCCTCCTGCTGATCTGGTGTCGGGCGTGAATTACGCTTGGCAGGTGTACGCGCTGTTCCCCGGCAATGTGAAATCGCCCGTCAGCAGCACGTTTACGGTCTACATCCCTTCGGTAGATGGCGCTGCGCCGCAAACGGTCTTTTTCCAGACGCATAGCGTCAGCCTGAGCTGGTCGCGGGTGAGTGGTGCGACGAATTACGAAGTGCAACTGGCGACGGACACGGCTTTCACCAGCGGGATGAGCAGTCACCTCTCGAACGGTGGGTTGAGTCTCACGATCCCGTCGCTGGAGAACGGCATATATTACTGGCGGGTGCGGGCGCTCTCCGGCACAACGGCGGGCGCATGGAGTGCAGCGCAGTCGTTCGTGGTTTATGTGCCGTAATATCCATTCAGGTTTGGACTCGGATGGAATAGTTAGATTACGTTATACTAAGAACCAGTCTCCGGCATCATCAAAGGCTGGTTTCTATGAATCGCGTCCCGATTCGGGTGGTCGTCAGCTTGGTTGTGGCCGTGTTCAGCCTGCCGTTCTTCACGGTGCTGGCGCAGTCTGCGACCGTTCCCCCTCAATCATCCTCTGCCCCGCTATTTCTCCCTTCGGATGTTCTGAGCGCCCAATCCACACAGGCGGGTGTGCTGCGTTCGCGTCCGGTGGAGATCAACGTCGCTGCCCTGCCGGCCAGCGCGGGGGATGTGGGCGCACAATCGCTTGCTACGCTCATCTTCAACTTTTTCCCGGATGTCACGCTCAACGGGCAACGGATTCGCACCGAAGCCAGCGAAGTGGCGGCGGACGGCTATGTGTGGGTGGGGACGGTGGCAGGCGACCCGTACA
Source organism: uncultured Chloroflexota bacterium (assembly GCA_903904765.1). Next base: position 461 of record CAIVEA010000396.1, on the reverse strand, counting down.
GTCAGGCAGTGCTGGCGGTGGGCGGCGGGCAGGTGGAAGGTTTCGTCAGCACCCGCGCTGCCTTTTACCAGATCACCAGCGCCGGAACCGTACAGGTGGTCAACCAGCTAGACCCGTCCGCGATTGCCCCCGGCGCAGGGGATGTGCTCGAACCGCCGCTGTTGCCGCCCGATGTGCCGCAAAATGCAGAAGTCACAGCGGCGACCAGCACCCTCAGCCAGATTGACCTGCTGGTGGCCTATACCACCAACGCCCGTGTGGCGGTGGGCGGCGTGACCCCGATCGAAAATGGCATACAGGCGGCGGTGGGTTTAGCCAACCAAGTCTATCTGAACAGCGGTGTGAATGCCCGTCTGCATTTGGTCGGCACGCTTGAAGTGGATTACACCGAATATGGAGATGACTGGGGTATGTTGGAGGATTTGAGCGCAGCTATTGACGGTACAGGTGGGTTAGCGGCT
>CAIVEA010000395.1 GCA_903904765.1 uncultured Chloroflexota bacterium | reverse complement strand
TGGGCATCGTGTTCGTGGCCTTGCAGTATGTTGAATACACCGAACTGTCGCACAATGGCATCGCGCTGTTCAATCAGGGCAACGAACTGGACGGCTTCGGCATGCGCTTCTATGCGCCGACGGCCTTTCACGGCGCGCATGTCATCATCGGCGTGCTGTGGGCGCTGTTCGTGGCGTGGAATGCCAAGCGTGGCAACTACAGCGCCAAGAACTATGCGGGCGTAGAAGTGTTCGGTCTGTACTGGCACTTCGTAGATGTGGTCTGGATTGTGCTGTTCACCGTTATTTACTTGGTTTAAGCAGGGGATAAGATGAGCGACGAAAAGCATAACGCCGAATCGCACGACGGCGGACACGGCCACAACGACAACTTCAAAATGTTCGGGCGCGAGTTCCCGCTGCCGGTGTATACGGGTGTGTTCATCATCCTCGGCATCGTCACGCTGTTTGAACTGGCACTGGCAGAACTCATTCCGCGTGGCGGCCTGACCGTCCCGCTGATGCTCATCCTCAGCCTCGGGAAAGCGGCGCTGGTGGTGTGGTTCTACATGCACCTGAACAAGGACAGCCGGATTTTCGCGGCGGCGCTGATTATTCCGGTGGTAATGGTGCTCATCACGACATGGTTCTTGACCATCGTCCCGACATTCACGTATTAGACCCTCAACCTTTACTCCAAAACCTCACCCTGTTATCGCTAAGCGCAGCGGGGTGAGGTTCAACATGGGCGTGCCATAGGTGCGCCCTGTTTTATTTACACAGGCCATGCCGGGAAAGGTGCAACCGATGAAAACCGATTTGCAGGGGCAGGTGGCGCTGGTGACGGGCGCGGCGCACCGCGTGGGCAAAGCTATCGCGCTGGAACTGGCGCGGCAGGGCGTACATATTCTGGTGCATTATGGCGGCGCGGCGGCAGCGGCGGCTGAAACCGTGCGCGAGATACAGGCGATGGGCGTGGACGCGCATGCGGTGCAGGCCGATCTGCGCCAGCCTGCCGCCATTGAGGCGCTGTTCGAGGCGCTGCGGGCGCATTTCGGGCGGTTGCATATCCTCGTCAACAGCGCGTCCAACTTTCAGCGGCGCAACCTGCTCACGCTGTCGCTGGAGGACTGGAACGAAACGCTGGCGATCAACCTGACCGCCCCTTTTCGCTGTACCCAACTGGCTGCGTCGCTGATGCGCCAGAACACCCCGTCCGGCGGCGTGATTATCAACATCCTCGACAGAGGCGCGATCAGCCCGTGGCCGGAGTACCCGCATCACGGAATCAGCAAATCGGGGCTGTGGATGCTGACGCAGGTGAGCGCCGTCAGCCTCGCGCCGGATATTCGCGCCAACGCGGTGCTGCCGGGGCCGGTCATCAAGCCGGAGCGCATGGCGACGGCGGACTGGGAGCGCGAAGGGCAGGTTGCCCCGCTGCGGCGCACGGGCAGCGCGGAAGATGTGGCGCGGGCGGTGGCGTACTTAGCCGCCGAAGATTACATCACCGGCACGGTGCTGCACGTCAACGGCGGCGAACATCTGCCGTGAGGGGACTATTCCGCAGGCGCTATTCCCGTTCGCGCAGGGTGAAGGTCGCCAGCACGAACACAATCGCGCCGTAGACCAGCAGTCCCGCCCACTGGCTGACATCCCCCTTTTGTCCGGTCAAGCCGCGAATGGCTTCGGTGGCGTAGTACAGCGGCGCGATATACGCCAACGCCCCCATCCACTGCGGCAAGCTACTCACGGGGACGATCAAGCCGGAAAAGAAGATCGAGGGCAGCGTGACCAGCGGAATGAAGGGGAAAATCTGGCCTTCGTTGCGGGCGAAGTTGGACACCAGAATCCCCAGCGCGATGCTGATGATCGCCAGCAACCACGTCACGCCGTACACCTCCAGCAGCGTTTGCCAGCCGTATTCCAGCTTGAACAGCCCGTACAGCGCCAGCAGCACGATCAGCGTTTGCAGCGTCGCCAGCAGCGAATAGGCCAGCATATAGCCGCCGATCACGCTCCCCCGCGTGTAGCCGTTCACGAACATCCGCGCCAGCGTGTGGGCGGTGCGTTCGCGCACCAGCACAATCGTACACAGCAGGTAGGTGAGGAAATGCACCATGAACGCACCCATCGGCAGGATGAACTCACGCGGGTGGACGAACGGGTTCTGCACGCCCTCGAAAAAGATGTACAGCATGTAGGTGATGAGCAGCGGAACGAGCAGCGATAAGCCGACGAAGCGCCGATCCCGCGCCAATTGGCGCAAGACGCGCCACGCCACCGCCAACATCTGGTCAAGCATGGCTGTCCTCCCCGGCGTTAATCAGGCTCAACACCACATCTTCCAGCGTATCCTCGATCACTTCGATGCGGCTGATCGCCGGATCAAACCCGTGCTGTTGCAGTAGCAGCGGCAGCGTATGGGGGTAATTCTCCAACCGTTCGTCCAGCAGCGTATCGCCGCGCCAGATTTTGACCCGCGCCCGCCCGCGCATGAGCAGGTTGCGCGGCGTATCGCAGGCCAGCACCACGCCCTGCCGCATGACCGCCACCTGCGAACAGTGCAGGGCTTCGTCCATCTGGTGCGTGCTGAACAGGATGGTCACGCCCTGCGCCGCCAGTTCGCGGAAATGCGCCCAGAACGCCTCGCGCAGTTTGGGGTCAACGCCAGCGGTGGCCTCGTCCAGCAGGAGCAGTTTGGGACGGTGAATCAGCGTACAGGCCAGCGACACGCGCTGTTTCATCCCGCCGGAGAAGGTGTGAACCGGCTCGTGCTGGCGGTCGCGCAGTTGCATGAAGTCCAACACTTCATCAAGGCGCTTTTCCAGATCGGGCAGGCGGTGGGCGCGCCCGAAAAAGCGGATATTCTCGCGGGCGGAGAGGTCTTCGTAGAGGGCGGGCGACTGCGGCATATAGCCCAGATCG
>CAIVEA010000394.1 GCA_903904765.1 uncultured Chloroflexota bacterium | reverse complement strand
GGGATCAGAAGAAAACATTTGAGAGTGTGTCAGAAGACTTTATCCGGGGGCTGGTGAAGCAGAATCGGATCACGACAAAGCAGGCGGACGGTTGGATCACGATCCGAAACTGGACAGCCACACGCTTTGAGGAGCAATTGGAAGAATGGTATCCGTCGGGGAAGGTGTACCGGGAGCCGGAATACTGGAACGATGGGCGGTTCAATAATCCGTCACAACCGGTAGTAGGGGTGACGTGGTATGAGGCGCGGGCCTACTGTGCATGGCTGAGCGCCCAGAGTGGGCGGGTATTCCGTCTGCCGCAAGAAGTAGAAGTAGAGGCGGCAGCGCGGGGCAAGCAAGGGCGCAAGTATCCGTATGGGAGCGAGTTCGAGGAGGGGCGAAGCAACACCTTTGAGAGTCACCTGCGGCGGACGACCCCGGTGGGGGTGTTTGAGAATGCCACGCCGGAAGGGGCATTTGATCTGACGGGAAACGCCTATACGTGGACGAGCAGCGTGTACGACCCGGAAGGGCATCCCTACCCGTACCGGGCAGAGGATGGGCGTGAAGATGTCACGCAAACATCTGTTCGCCGGGTGTTGCGGGGCGGGTCGTGGAACTACGCTCGAGGCTACGCTCGCGCCGCGTATCGCAACTACGCCAATCCGAGCCTTCGTGACTCCAACTTCGGGTTTCGGGTTTTGGCGTGTCTCCCCATCTCCTGAATCGCTGGGCGCTGGTGGGGCGGTGCGGCGTCAGCCGCAGGCGCGTAGCGCCAGCCCCTCTTGCTTTTCGTTCTTCCCGCGAAGCGGAGTCAAAATTTTTTAGCCGGGTGGTTTTTGACGGGGGATGGGGTGGGTGCTAAACAGATGCTCACGCAGCCCCCATGTGTCGGCATAGCGCACATGATTGATCCAGCCCTGTACACTGGCATCCAATTCGGCAAATGAGATGGCGCTGTGTTCATATAGGTCGAGATTGTGTTCCAGCCGCTGCGTAAACTTAACCACATTCCGCGCTTTCAGGCGGCGATGAGTGGGGTAAACGACGAAGCCCAACCACGCTGAAATGACCGCTGCTGTCATTTTGTTTTTGCGCGGGCATCTTGTGCAGAAACGATCTCCTCCTGAGCTTCATCAAGGGATTCTGACCCTAACCGAAGCGGAATGCCTAGTCGCTCAAAATGTTCCATGAGTTCGTAGCGAGATAACCCCAACAGCTCAGACACTTTCGCTAGGCTGATCTGCTCATCGAGATAGAGGCGCATTACCTCACTGACATCCTGTAGATCGTGGGTCTCTCGCAACTCGTAATTGAGGCGGATGATGACGTTGGGATCGCAGAAAACGCTACCGTTCTTCGGCATCATAATCCTCACGGCTGAGGAGCTTCAGCCCCTCCGGTCAGCCACCTACATGCAACGGTTCGAGTTCTAGAAACGCCGCCTGCCGACGCGGGGCTGCCACAGGTTGCTGGCGCAGTTCTTCACGAATGAGGTTCAGAAGTTCTTCCACCGTCAGGTCGGCGATCTGGGTCTGGTTGGTCAACATCATTCGGCTCCAGCACACATGCGAGACACGCCTTTACAGGCCGCTGTTCCAGTATTGAACGCCGACAATCAGGACATCCTTCAGCCACCGCTTGAATTCACGCTCAATCTCGGCATAGGGTTGCAGGTGTGTGAACTGGAACGGCTCATCGGACAGCACCTGCAAGTCCTGCACAGAGGTCGCGCCCTGTTCATCTTCAGAGCGCAAGCGGCGATACGCGCAGGCGGTACACACCATGATGCCATACGGCTCATGTCCAATCGGATGAAACGACAACAGGATTTCGGTCTGCACTTCATGCACGCGGATCAGCAGCAGCAACCAGCTTTTGTAGCTCCGTAGATTGGCGTAGTACCCGAAGTGCCGCGCCGTCTCGCTGATCTGGTACTTGTAATAGCTTGACCGTTCCTCATTCGCTTTCGCGCCATCATGACGAATCCGGGTCGCAGCAGAATGATCCCGGAGCGCCTGTTGGATGGCGTTCGCAATGGTGTCTACCTCTTGCTGGGCAACCACCCACAGCTTTTCGGAATAGGCTTGAACAGTGGTGAGGGCTTTCTCAGTGGTCAGCCCTTCGGCATATTCAATCTTGCTGACGGCAGCATGGATGATGGACTGAATCGTGAGTTGTTCGTCAATCACTTCCTCTGACAAGCTCAGCACTTTCAGAAAAGTTCGCTTCTGCATCGAGCCAAACAGGGTGATGAGGGGCATCAGATCGCCTGCATCAGCTTTCTCCAGCGCATCAATATAGTCAATCCGGGTGCGATCCACATCGCCTTCATCGTTCGAGATGGTCAGCGGGAACCAGCCCGATTTGATGAACACCAAAGAGGCCAGATTGCGAGCGACACGCCCGTTTCCATCCTGAAAAGGATGAATCTGCGCGAAGCGATGATGCAACCAAGCGGCTTCCACCTCTGGACTAACATGCTGGCTTTCATGCTCATGATGCCACTGGATCAACTGATCCATCTGAGAAGCCACCTGTTCCGGCGGACAATACTCATGCACCGTGCCATCGGGACGCAGCGGGTTATTCGGCGTATGTTTCCAGTCGCCGCGTATCAACGATACCGGGCCGACATTACCGAATTGATCGAGCGCCTGCGTATGCGTCTGGTTGCGCGTGAGCAGTTGATGGATCTGCTTGATGAACGAATTCGATAAAGAGCGCTGCGATCCCACGAAATCAAATACTTGGTCAGTCGCTTTTTGCTGATCCCGAATCAGAGCCACAACTTCCGCAGCGGGACGATCTGTTCGACCATGTGGAATAAGCGCCTCATCAATACCCCGTTCAATCAACAGCATGGTGATGCCGCGATCAATGGAATACAGACGCTCGATCACGCCTGTCTCAATGGCGATTTTGCGCCGCAGTCGTTCCAGAAACACCTGATAGCTCCGGGTGTTCTCTAGCCGCTGACGCTGTTCGTTCCAGATGTCGGCAAATCCCTTCAGACCATTGTGGCGATAGCCGCGCAAGGCATCTGAAAGATCACTGATCGGTTGCCATTCACTCATTCTGCTGCACCTTGCCATGAAGCTGCGTATTTCACCGCGATTATAGCATCGGCATTTCCGGGAGAGACTTATTGCCGTAAGAGTTAGCTCTCACCCGTAGCGCAACCGCAACCGCGATTTGCGCTGAAGGGCATCCACCGGGCGGGCATAGCGCAGCGT
>CAIVEA010000393.1 GCA_903904765.1 uncultured Chloroflexota bacterium | reverse complement strand
GTGAACATCAATCCGGCCAATCCGGTGATCGGCACGCGCTCGTTTGGTGAAGACCCGGTGCTCGTGACTGAATTGGGGCTGGCGCTGGTTCGCGGATTGGCATCGGCGGGTGTGGTGGCAACGGCGAAACACTTCCCCGGTCATGGCGATGTGGATAGCGACACGCATTTCGGCGCTCCCACCGTAAACCATCCTTTGACGAGGGTGGAAACGGTGGAACTGCACCCCTTCCGGGCGGCGATTGCGGCAGGTGTTCCAGCGATTATGAGCGCCCATGTGTTGTTTCCGGCATTCGAGCCTGACCCGCAGCGTCCGGCTACTTTGTCGCGCCGCATCCTGACGGATTTGCTGCGTGGTCAAATGGGATTTGAGGGGTTGATTCTGACGGATGCGATGGACATGCACGCCGTCGCACAGTTTGGCGCAGAGCCGAGCGTGCGTGCGGCGCTGGAGGCAGGTGTTGATCTGGCGCTCCTCGGTCATTTGCCCGACCAACTGGCATTGGGGCGTGTGCTGGATGGGGCGTTGAATCCGGCTTCCGCAGCGCGTATTCAAGCGTTACGCCAAACGCTGCCGACGGATGTCCCGCCGCTGTCGGTGGTGGGCTGCGCCGAACATCAGCAAATCGCGCAGGACATCGCAGATCGGGCGATCACGCTGGTGCGCGGGAGCGGGCGGCTGACAGTGCAGGCCGGACAGCGCGTGGCGGTGGTGACGGCTAAACCGGCCAATCTGACTCCGGCGGATACCTCGTTTGAAGCCCAGATACGGTTGGCGGAGGCACTGCAACAGCGTGGTCTGAACGCGACTGGCTTTGAACTGCCGCTGAATGCGGACGAGGCTACGTTGCGTGATATGCTGGCGGCAGTGGTTGGCTATGATGCAGTGGTGGTTGGGACGATAGTGGCAGAGCGCGACCCGTCACAGGCAGCGTTGGTGAAGGCGCTGCACGAGCGCGGTCAGAAACCGCTGGTGGTGGCGCTGCGAACGCCGTATGATCTGATGGCCTTCCCGATGATTGAGGATTACGTGTGCTGCTACAGCGTTCGTCCGGTGGCGATTGAGGCGGTGGCACGGCTGTTGTGCGGCGAGATCGAGGCGCAAGGGCGGCTGCCCTGCCGCATACCCGGTCTGACCTGAAAAGGAACTTTTTATGCGTGCTTTGCGGTTGGGCGGTGATGGTTTGCGGTTGATCCGGGATGCCGCAGAGCCGATTCTGGAGGCGGGCGATGCGCTCATCAAGGTGCGATTGGCGGGAATCTGCCAGACCGATCTGGAAGTCGTGCATGGATATAAAGGCTTTCAGGGGATTCTCGGTCATGAGTTCGTGGGTGAACTGGTGACGGATACGGGTGCATGGCGTGCCGGACAGCGCGTGGTGGGCGAGATCAATATCGGTTGCGGTCAGTGCGATTTGTGCCGCATCGGGGTTGCCAGCCAGTGCCGCCAGCGTCGCGCACTGGGCATCATGAATTACCCCGGCGCATTTGCCGACCAGATGCGGTTGCCGATTCACAACCTGCATGCCGTTCCCGACTCGATTCCTGACGAGGTGGCGGTGTTCACCGAACCGCTGGCTGCTGCGTTGCAAATGCTGGAATGTGCGCCGATTCAGCCCGGTCAGCGAGTGGTGCTGATCGGCGCGGGCAAGTTAGGGTTGCTGTGCGCGCAGGTGTTGAAGCAGATCGGTTGCGAATTGATTGTGCTGGCGCGGCAACCGCGTTCGCTGGCGTGTCTGGCGGCGTGGGGCATCGAAGCGGTAGTGATGTGGGAGGCGCGGATTGCGCCTTCCAGCGCCGATGTGGTGGTGGATTGCACAGGTAATGCCGAAGGTTTCGCCACCGCGCTGGACATCGTGCGCCCACGCGGGACGATTCTGCTCAAAAGCACGTATGCTGATGTCCCCCTCGCCAATTTGACGCGCATTGTGGTAGATGAATTGCGCGTGATCGGCAGCCGTTGCGGGCCGTTCGCGCCTGCCCTGCGCTTACTCGCCAGTGGTGCGGTGGATGTGCGGACGATGACCGAGCGCACCTACGCGCTGGACGAGGCCGAAGCCGCCTTCGATTATGCGGCGCGGCGCGGTGTGCTGAAGGTGCTGCTGCGCCCATAAACGGGATAACCCTCATCTTCTAAATCCTATATCTCGATTGTCACTTCATCTGATGTGGTGTTATATGGTTATGGATAGCACTTTTACGTTTTGACGGCATTTGCTACAATTAATGCTTAGCAAATTCTTTCGTTTGCTTTCAATTTGTGTCATTTGAGGATTGTTTCTCATGGCGACTGCCATTGTTATGCCTAAGCTGGGAAATACTGTCGAAAGCTCGGTCATCGTCGCATGGAAGAAAAAGAAGGGCGATTTGATTTCGCAGGGCGAGGCCATCTG
>CAIVEA010000392.1 GCA_903904765.1 uncultured Chloroflexota bacterium | reverse complement strand
GCTGATCCTACTCTCCAGCCTGGCCCCCGCCCCCATCGCCCCACCGATTACTGAAATTACCGTCACTCAGCGGCGAGGCATAGCGTTGCGTGATGTACCACTCGTTACCGGGGGTACTTTCCAGCGGGCCACCAATCGCATAGTTGCGCGGGTCATCAATACGGACTTCGTAGTTGGTTTGGGGAAGCAGACCGATGGCCTCAATCGGTTCGCGGGTTCCGTTGCCGTTCACATCATCGAAGTTGACATTCGGGATCGCCGCGCCTAGTAGACCGGTGTAATTCGCTGTGCCGTTCCAATAGATATTGGTTTCGTTGAAATAGTACCCGCCATCGGCATCGGTTTGCGTTTCAGCGATCTTGCGATCTACCACACCGTCATCATTGGTATCCATATACAAGGTGAGCCACACACCTACAACGGGAGGTTCTTTGGTCAGGTCGCCGTCCTGCACACCGTTGCGGTTATCATCGAACCACACGCGGTTGCCGATCTCCAGCGGTGCCGCACCGCACACCAGTTCCATATCGCCCAGACCGTTCGACTTGCCCTGATTGTTGCCGGGGCCACCTTGAGCGCCTGCCACAATTCGGTAGCTCTGAGTGCGATCGCCTGTTTCGTTATCGAGCCAGATCACGCCGGCATCAAATAGACCGTTATCATTAGCAAAAGCTTGAGGCCATAGCGGGTCGAAGGCTGTTAAGGCCACGGTGCCGCTGCCCGGCAGCGTGACCACGCCGCCGATGGTCACTTCGTCATGTGCGACGACTTCTCTCGTGTCCAGAGGAATAGTTATTGGCGTGGTATTGTTGCCCGCAACTGGATTATTCTGGTCGGCATGATAGAACTCATCCCCACCGGGGCCTTGACTGGGATTCTCTGCGACAGCACGGTTGGGTCTGCCCAGACAATTGCCGGCAGCTTCTAGGCTGTAGCTCTGATTAGTCGGGTTATAGCAGACGCGAAGGACATCACCAGCGCCAATCTGGAACACCTTTGGCGTTGCACTGGGTAGTTCATTGGGTGTGTTTCGGACGTTGCCGGCCCGATCGCCCATCCGGTCGCGCAGGGTCAAGATCATGTCTTCGCCATCGAATACAATCCCCGTCAGCCATGGTTCCGGGTAAACCAGCGCATTACGATTAACAAACGGAGCTGTTGGCCATGTGTTCGTCCAAGGTTGCCACGTTGCGGAGTAGGTCACACCGGCATTGTAGTTGTAATTGGCAAAGCGGCGTGCGTAATTCAGCGGGAACGTTACATCCTGCCGGAATCCCAGCCCCGGATTCAGCTGATCCATGCTGTACACGTAGGCTCGCAGGTTAGCGACATTATTGGTCGACTCAGCAGTACACACCAGCCCGACATACAACCGTTCATTGTGGGTGGCGAGGCCAAAAGGCCATAGATCACTGTAGGTGGGGCAGGTGGCGCTTGCTCCCGGCAGGTCGGTCAACCGCAGCGGGTAATGTCCGATCTGGTTTGCAGCAGGCGCTACACCATCTAGTCCAATGGGGATGGCTAGAATTTCGCTATAAGGGCGACCAGCAGGGCGATTCAGATTGACCACATATAAGCGCAATTCATCTTCCGACATTTCAATATCGCCAAGACCAATTTTGCCCACTAAAAGATATGTATCCTTGTCAACCTGCCAGCACGAATCGTAGGCGTAAGGAATGTTCGTGATTGGATCTTCAATACACCATGTAGGGCGGTTGGGGATATCTTGCGGGTGCGGGTCAGCGCCCGTATTGAAGTTATACGGGGCGGCGTTCAAATCCATGAACAGAGACACATCTGCCGCATTGTACGTCCCTGCGCTGGCGTTCTCAATCCGGTAGATTCCGCCCGTGGTTGTTCCACCTGTGGCGTTCGGCCCCAAGCCCGTGTGCCGCCGCACGAATGAGGCGACATAGAAGCTATCCGAACTCGCCTGATAGCCTAATCCCCATGTGGTGCCTATTTCGCCGGGTGATGCCAATTTGCTTTCCGGGCCACCCACTGCCGGTTGCACCCCAGCGCTTACCGTCCCAATATCGCCAAAGACGGTGTTAGTGCCGCCGACATCATAGGGAAAGCTGAGGAATGTTGCGAAATTCTGAATGCCGGGTGACGGGTCTAGGTTGTCGTTGGAGACATAGCAACTGGTGCCGATGTCCGGGTTCTGGCTGTGGCAGTACGCGCCCGCCGAGAACAGCGGCACATCAATCGTAGTGGCGGCGTTACCCGCGCAGTCAATGAACGTGACGGTGGTTTCGCCGTCCGTCCCTGCGCCCAGTCTGCCCGCGCCGAAGCGCCCCGGTTGCAAATGGTTGGGCAGGTTGGTGAACTCGATGCGTACCCGACCATCCACGCTGGTGATGGGTAACGTGTATGTGCCTAGCACGAGAGGATCGGTGCTGAGGGCAGTCGTGGTTGTGCCAACGATTTCTTCCACCGCATCGCCATCGGTATCTTGATAGGCGGTGACGGTCACATCGCCCACGCCCGGTTCGATGCCGTCGCGGGTCACATTATTATTGTAGTCCTGATAGGCCACCCCGCTGACGCTGCATGCAGCGCTGACCGGAGGCAGGTCAATCAGGTTGAACAGGGTTACGGTACAGGTGGAGATGATGAAAATGAGTCTCACGCCTGTTCGGAGCATGGAGTCAGTTAAAGAAAGACGCATACGCTGCAATCCTTATACTTCTTGAAATCACCAACCCTGCGTAAATGCAAATAAGCACCCGCCGGGGGTGCACAACACTGTAACTGTAGGCCGGGAGACTTTCAGAAGCCTAAAACCCCAACCTATCCAAACATCACAGACTATCTTACAAAACCGATACACAGATGAGCAAATGTCGTTTGTCAAGAATTGTAAGGAAATGTTATCAATTTGCCCCCGAATGGCGATTCGGGGGCAAATGGTGTGCCGTTACGGGCCGCCGGGCGTGACCGATTCATCGAATGGAATGGGGGTCGTCGCAGTGAAATCGAACGGAACGGGTGTGAGGGTGGGGAAGACCACCGACTCCGGTGTAGGCACAGCGTTGACCACGTTGACTGTCACCGTGCGGTACAGATAGCCGCCGTTCGCTGCGAACATTGCCAGCCGCAGGATATACGACCCGTTGGGCAGCGAGGTCGTGTTCCACTGACCGAGCAGGCCGGACGTTTGCGGTGTGGTGCTGGGGCCACTGATGATGGTGAAGGTCTTGGGCGAAGCTGCCGAAGCCACTTCCAACTGATAGCGGCTGAAGGTGGTGGCGGTGGCTGAACCGTTGATTTGCACCACGCCCGACACCGTTTGATTGTCGGTGGGGGTGATGACGCGGGCAATCGGCACTTCGGTGTTCTGGTCGCAGGCGGCCTGCGGCATATTCTGAATGGTGTTGGCAGTGATGCCCCACCCCGCCGCTGCCGCCGCGCCTGCCGGACTATTCAACCACTGCACCGCCGCCGCGTCGCTGATGTTCAGGAACGTGCCGCTGATCTGGTTATCCGGGCAGTTGGCGTTGGCACGCAGCCCCGTCCATGTGTCCACCTGTACCTGCTGCACGAACGCTTGGTCAGCAGCGGGTGGCATCTGGTTTTGCAAGAAGAACTCTGACCGCAGGCTGCGGCAATTGCTCCCTTGCGCGGCTGGCAGCGTGCCGAAATCCGCACAAATTTGCGTCTGCACCACGCCGCCGGGGTTGGTGAACGGGTCGGGGCGTGGTTGCGTCCCCAGTGCCACCGTCATGATGCGGTTGAACAGCGGCGCGGCGCTGCCGTAGCCGCCATCGGTCACGAACGTCGGCGCATTGTCTGGGCGACCTAGCCACACGCCCACAACGGTGTTATGGGTGAAGCCCATCGTCCACAGGTCACGGCTCTCGTTGGTTGTGCCGGTCTTTGCGCCCACCAATCCGGCGAAGCCCTGCACCGTCAACGGGCCGTTGATACCGAAAGCAGCGCCACGTGCGGTATCGTCCGAGAGGATGCTTTGCATCAGGTAGGCGATCTGCGGCTGAATAGCCTGCGCCGCACCTGCGCGTTCCGGCAGCAGAATGGGTTGTCCGGCAGAGTCGGTGATGCTATCCACCGTGAACAGTGGCAAGCGCGAGCCGTTATTAGCAATCGTGCCATAAGCCGACATCATCCCGTACAACGTGACTTCCGTCGCGCCGATGCCAGTGGGCAAGCCGAAGGTCGCGCTTTCGGGGAACGAAAGCCCCATGCGTGAGGCTACATCTTTGAACTTGGCATCCCCGATGAACTGATAGGCTTTGATGGCCGGAATGTTGTAGCTGTTCTGGAGGGCGTAGCGCAGCGCCACCGGCCCCCGGAACTGCCGATCAAAGTTGGCGGGCGTATAGGGTGGGTTGGTGTTGAAGGTGGTCGGCACATCCCACAGGATGGAGGCCGGCGTGAGGTAGGTCAGTTGTCCGTTCGCGCCCGGTACGCCTTCTAGCGCCCCCGTGTACACAATCGGCTTGATGGACGAACCGGGTTGCTGCCACGTCAGTGCGCCGTTCACCTGCCCGTCAATCGCAGCATTGTTGAAGTCCGGGCTGCCCACCATTGCGCGAATCGCACCGGTACGCGGGTCTGTCACCATCACTGAACCCGTCGTCACACCGGTGCTGATGAGCTGCGCCATCGCCTGCTTCAGCGCGGTTTCGGCGGCATCTTGCACGGTGGGGTTGAGCGTGGTCTTAATCACGAAACCGCGCCGGTACATTTCGCCAGAGCCGAACAACTGCTCAAGCTGCGCGGTGACGAACTGGACGAAGTGCGGATATTTGAATTTCACATCACGCGGCTTGTATTCCGTCGAAACCACCAGCGCCTTCTGCACCGTCGCTTGCTTGACCACATTGGCATCCACGCAGAACGGTTGATTCAGGTAGGGGGTGTGTTGGAACTGGATGCAACCAACGGTTTGCATACGGTTGATGACCGCATCCATGCGCTGGAAGGTCTGATCGCGGCGGGTGGCATAGGTGGCGTTATCCTCGCCGCCCACCCGCACCGGATTGTAGGCCGAGGGCGCGGCAATCATGCCTGCCAGCAGCGCGGCTTCCGGCATATTCAGGTCGTTGGCGCTGTGACCGAAGTAGAATTGCGCTGCTGCTTCCACGCCATACGATTGATTGCCGAAGAAAATTTCGTTCAGGTACAACTGTAGGATGAAGTTTTTGTCGTACTGTTTGGCGATTTCCGAAGCGATTACCAGTTCTTGCAACTTCAGTTCGGGCGTGGTGGTCGGTTGCTTCAGGATGAGCTGTTCAGCGATCTGCTGCGTGATGGTGCTCGCGCCGGATTCGACCTGTCCGCTGCTCAAGTTCTGGATGAAAGCGCGACCAATCGCAATCCAGTCCCAACCGGGGTCTTGGTAGAAGCGTTCATTCTCCAGCGAGATGACCGCATGCAGCATGAATGGCGAAATTTTGTCGAGGGTGATGGTGGTGCGTGCCCCGCCCTGCTGACTGTTTAGTTCAGCGATCAGGCCGCCGTTCATATCCAGCACCCGTGCCGTCTGGAACTGCGGACGGTAGTTCGCCAGCGCCGCCACTTGCGACTGGAACTGCCCCGCCATGTTGGAATACTGCACGAAGATGAAGCCCAGCCCGCAGGCCAGCAGCAAGATGATCGCACCCACGCCCAGCAGCCCCACTGTGAGCAGCGTCCGCAGCGTTTGCTGGCGCTGGCGGCGGGCAGCATCCTCATAGGTGGACGAGACGGGTTTGTTCAGGTTGTAATCGGGAATCTCGTCTGCCTGTTGCCCGATAGGCGAGGGAATGCCCGTGCCTGCGCCCACGCCGCTGCCATACGGTTGCTGGTACGGTTGCTGTTGATACGGGTCGAGCGCGGGATTGATGACGGTTGCGCCAGCGGGAACGCCTGCACCCATGCCGGGGAGCGTTTCCGCACTGTTCGGCAGCACCGGATTCAGATACGCACCCGCCGTGCCGACGACGGTGCGGTTGGGGTCTTCAATCGGGGTACCCTGCCGGGGCAGGCGGGTGATCTCGTCAAAGCCGAAGGCGGCAGTATCCGTCGGCGTGGGTGTGCCGAACGTGCCGCTAAGCTGGCTGAAATCCGCTGGTTGCGCCGAAACTTGCTGACCACCCATCGCCATCGAGTCGCCGATGACCGCCCCGCCGCTGCTCACGGGCGGCTGTGCGGGAATCCACTGACTGTTCTCGAAGCGATACCAGTTGTCGCTTTCCACGCCCATCATCCACCAGACTTGATCGTCATCGAGGATCATGAGCGACTTGAGTTGTTCTTGAAGTTGATCGCGGCTGATTTGTCCGGCCTGATAGCGCGAACGCAGCACGCGCACCTGCGCTTCGGTATCGCGGAAGCGTGCGACCAGCGGCGAGGGTGCAGCAGGGGTGATGGGCGCAGGGTCCCCGCCCAACTGCGCCAGCATTTGCTTGGCGTAGGCTTCGGGGTCGTTGGCGGCATCCACCTGCGTCATGGCGGGTTCGCTGCCGGTCTGATTCAGTTTTTCCAGTTGTTCGCGGGCGTAAGCATCCGGGTCTTGTACGCCGGATTCGCCGCCGCTGACTTCTTCTTTGGCGGCGGGGGTGGTGGGCAGCACGTTGACGGTGGGCGGATTTTCGGTCAAGCTGGTGAGCGCGATCAATTCGCTCATGCTGAAGGCCTGCTCATCGTCCTCGTCCAACGCGGGCATGGCCTGACTGTCGGCCATCTCCAGCGCCAGCAGGCTCGAATCCAGCGGTTCGGCTTCCGGTTCGGTGGTGACGGTCTGACTGTCCTCCAGCGCCGTTAGGTTGCTTTCCAGCGGCGCGGGTTCGGCCTCCAGTTCGGTCAGCGGAACTTCGACCCCTTCGGTTTCAGCGGGGGTTTCTGGCAGCGCGGCAGTTTCCTCCAGCACAGGCTCAGGTGCAGGTGCAGCCACCATGCCGGTTTCCAGCGCCAGCAGCAAGTCTTCCGGGCGCTCATCCGCAGGCACATCACGGCGCGGCGTGAATTCAATCACATCCGATGCGGTGAAAGAAGTATTCTCCGGTTTGGGCAAATGCCACTGACCGGATTTCGCGGGTTCAGGCGGCAGCGTGGGCGGCAACGCCATCACGCGCTGCTTGGGCGTGACGCTGGTCGGCGCACTGGAAGGCTGCCATCCACCGGATGGTTTATGCCAACCACCTGTCTGCTGGGGGGACTGAGGAAGGGTATCCGTCGGTTTGGCGGGTTGGTCAGCCATGCGCTCACCTGTGGCCTGATGGGAGGTCGAATTTAGTCTTAATCAAAGTCAGATTATACACGGATTTTGTTTCCTATACCGCATCGGTTCACTACGCCCATGCGATGCGAACTTAACGCAAGCCCTATGCTGATTTGGAGTATTATGATTTATGTAAAGATGCTTCGGAACTGGATGAGGTTGAACCAATGCAAACCCGCTGTGAATGGTGTGGCGACGACCCGCTGTACGT
>CAIVEA010000391.1 GCA_903904765.1 uncultured Chloroflexota bacterium | reverse complement strand
TGACTCACGCCACTGGCCTTCATGATGTGCGGTTGCTGCCCCAGATACTGCGTGACCAGCTTACGCGCCCCATCCAGTGCCTTCTTGCGGTCATTATCCACCGAGCACACCACCAACTGCGGGCGGTCAATATCATCCAACTTGCGCCCGGCCAGTTTCGCGCCTTCTTCCAACTGTGCCAGTGCCGCTTCGTTGTATTTGGGCGACACGAGATAATTCAGCACCGCGCCATCGGCAATTTCGCCCGTCATGGTCATCATCTTGGGGCCAGTCGCGCCGATATAAATGGGGACGTTGCGCGGTTCTTTGCGCCCGTGTACCACATCCAGTTCCACATCGTCCAGATTCACAAATTCACCGTGAAACGTCACGCGCTTACGCGCCAGCAGATCACGCACAACCGACACCACTTCGCGCATCGCCAGCAGCGGCTTGCTGCGGTTGATGCCTACTTTCTGCGCCAGCGGATCCCACCACGCGCCGATGCCACAGATAATCCGGTCTGGAGCCAGATCATCCAACGTCAGGAAAGTAGCGGCGATCACTCCCGCGTTGCGCGTCCAGTTGTTGATAACGCCCGAACCGATCTTGATGCGAGTCGTCGTCGCGGCGAACGCGGCCATAGGCACGACAGCATCGCGCACCAGACGGCTCTCGGCCTGCCAGACCGCCTCGAAATTGCGCGACTCGGCATACTGCACAAACTTGATTGCATCTTGCAGAGGATGAGCATCTTGCAAATAAAGTGCTACACGATCCGCCATAGTCTATTTTCTCCTGATTGAACCGCTTAATAGCTCTCTGGAACCACAAAACCCGGCACTAATTCACGTATTGATTTTAGATCATCCGGCATATCTATATCCAGCGACAGACGCGCGGAATGGTAAATTTTCACCGCCGCACCTGCATCCTGCGCCATCTGCACATGCCGTTGAAAACTGCCTGTGCCAAAGGAATAACTCATCAAGCCGGGCGGACGCAAAAACAGCGCGTTCGTCCCATCCTGATTCTGGTCGGTGGCGATCACGATACACGGTTCGGTACGTCCCATCTCTACCAGTCCAGTGATATCCTCACCCGCCACCAACGGCAAATCTGCCGGCAGCACCAGCACCGCGCTCCCTTTCCAACGAGCCACAATCTGCGTTGCCCGCATTAGCGCGGAGTTCAGTTCGGGTGTGCCGCTTTCTTGCACGGTGCGCGCCCCCAGATCGCGGGCAATGGCTAAAGCCCGATTATCGCGGCTAATCACCAGTGTCCCCATAATTTGTGGGACGGTTCGCACCACCGACAGCACATGACGCAGCATGTACTCGGCTAATTCTTGGCGTTGCGCGGGTGAAAGAACCGCCGCTAAACGACTTTTGGCGCGGTTCAGGGGTTTCACAGGGATAATGACCCAGATTCCCATAAGTGATTCCGGCGGAGGCAGTTTTCACAACGCACCCGCACGGTTCCTCCTTTCTATACTCGCTATACGTTATTGAACCCTACCTACCATTAAGCCCATCCCTGTATCCACTCTAACATAGTTTGCGCCAGAATAACCTTATGGTGATCGGTTTTCATCACCGTATCGAACGTGGCGACATGTTCCACTGGCACAGACAATTCCGCATCGGCCTGATCCATCACAAAGCCGTTGATGAGGTCGCCATAATGTTCAGCCACCGCTGCCGCCGTCACCGGAATGCCCAGTTCCGCCATCAGTTTCGCCGCCGGGCCTTTGATCGCCGTTCCAGCCACAATGGGCGACAGCGCGACACGCGGAATATCCCGCGATTGGATGAGGTCACGCATCCCGCCGACTGCTAGAATCGGGTCAATCGAGAGCCAAGGATTCGAGGGGCCGATGAGCAGCACATCAGCCTGCTCCACCGCCAATTGAACCGATTCGCTCATGCCTGCGCGTTCAATCCCTTCCAAACGCAACCCGCGCAAAACGGGCTGCCAGCGATACTTGACGAAGTATGTTTGAAATTCTAGTTCGCCATGCTCAACCGTGTCCACCATAGTAGACACAGGCGCATCGGTCATTGGCAGAATGCGCTGAGGAATGCCGAGCTTTTTTGTGAGGAGCGACGTAATCTCGGTCAGCGAATGCCCGCCGTGCAACCAGCGGGTTCGCAGCAGATGGGTGGCGATATCCTGATCGCCCAAGCGGAACCACATATCCTCGCCATACCGCTGAAGTGCGTTCAGGGTATACGTAGTATCCCCTGCCAGCCCCCATCCGTTAACTGGATCAACCATCCCCGCCAGTGTATAAACGACGGTATCCAGATCAGGGCAGATTCGTAGACCGTGCAACCAGAAATCATCGCCCGTGTTCACAATCACGGTCAAATCGTCAGGAGGCAGCACACGCGCCAAACCCAGTGCCAGTTTTGCCCCGCCTACGCCGCCCACCAAGAGAGCAATCTTCATCGCCAAATCACACTCGCTTCCAATGGCTTTCGCGTCTTTTGACGGGTTTCCGCCGGGTACCCCAACGTGATTAACGACTGCGGCTGCCAGTCCTCCGGCAGCGCCAGCACCTCGCGCACATCGGCCTGCACAAACAACGGGGCACACATCCAGCATGCGCCCAATCCGGCATCGTGTGCGGCCAGCAGCAGATTTTGCCCTGCCAGCGCCGCGCTCTGCACCGCCATCAAGAATTCGTTCTGGCTGCGGCGGGCATCAGCATACACATCCATATCTGCCAGCGTCAGGCACAGCACAATCGCCACCGGCGCGCTGGTGATTCGCATATACGAACGACTGGCATCGGCCTCGATGCTGTCAGGGGACAGACCGTCCGCCGCTAGATCGCGTCGTAGTTGGTCGCCCATCGTCTGCGCCAGCCGTTCTTTGAGCGCAGCATCCTGCACCACCGCAAAACGTGCGGGCTGGCGATTGTGCGCGGATGGTGCCCAGATCGCCG
>CAIVEA010000390.1 GCA_903904765.1 uncultured Chloroflexota bacterium | reverse complement strand
TTGCTGATTTGCATAATGGTAACTCCGATTCGACGTTCCTCACTCGCGTGATTGTGAAGTGGCCTACGATCAGGGATTATCCGCAACTGGCACTATCTGATATGTCGTTGAGTGGGGTTTCGCACTGGCGTGGGCGTGATGCTTCGGATGTCAATTCCCTAACCAACACCACCGACACCAATGCTGACCCGTCCACCCCGGCGAACTATTTCGTCAGTACCTCGGAGTCCGATCGCACGGTTGCTTCGCAAGAGACGGCGCTGTGGTCGGCTGGCTTCGTCGGTGGGCCGTCTCAGTTGCAGGATTACTCGACGATCAACAACTACGGTGGGACGACTTTCTACTTCTACAACCCGCTCCAGCCGTCAACTCCGTGCCAGATCACGCTGAATCTGCCCACGCCTACGCCGACCCCGACGGTGAATAACAGGACACCTAGTCCAACGCCGACTTCGACGCCGACGTGCGCTTCGCCGCAAATCACACTCAAGTTCATGGGCTATCAGACTTTCGGTATCGTGCGCTTCGACATCATCAGCACCCGTCAGGCTGTTGCGCCCATTAGCAACTTCAATATCCAATGGGTGCAGAAGGGCGGTCTCACCTTAGATCGGGTGACAGCCGGTGCGCCATATGGTATGCCGGGCAGCGTCTTAATGTGGCAGGCCAGCAGCCTGACCGAAGATGCAACTCCGTCTACTGTGGGGCGTTCGGAAGGCACGTGGGTGCAGAACTATACTATTGACCCGGCGCGTGCGGGCAGTTCGGTCACAGTATCCATCTATGTGGACTTCGGTGGCACGAGTGGCTACCTCACGGACTCGAACTTCGGTTACTCGTCGTCCGGTTCGGAATTCAACGGCACGATCTTCCGTGTGGGTTGCGGTCAGTTGAATACCACCACGACGGGCAATACCGGCGGTGGGACGTGGTACGGTGGTGATGGCGACATCACAGTGGTGAACAATAACACCCCTGTGCCGACCAACACTCCGGGGCCGAGCAACACGCCGCAGCCGACGTTAACGCCTTCCAAGACGTTTACGCCTAGTCCGCCGACCAAGACGTTTACGCCTAGTCCGCCGCAGCCGACCAAGACAAATACGCCGACACCGACGGCCACTAAGCCGCCGACACCGATCCCGCCGCCCACGCTGCCCGGTGGTGGGTGCATTGACAACTGCGGTTAGCCGCATACTGTCAAGGCAGTCAAGTGAATACATGATCCCAAGCCCCCGGCCAAACCGGGGGTTTTGGTTTGTTTCGCCATTTGACGATTAAGAAAATGTGTTCTATGATCGTGCTTTTGGCGTTATTTTCGGTGAAATCTCATGCGAATACTTTCTGCAACTCTTGCTCGTCGCCTTGTGGTTAGCCGCCAACGGTTGACGGGCGCTTACCCGCAACCGGGCAGCGCCGCACTGCTGGATGTCATCCGCGATCTGGGCTGTTTGCAGCTTGATCCGATTAGCGCGGTGTCGCGCAGTCATACGCTGGTGCTGCGTAGTCGTCTGGGGCAGTTTCGGCTGTCAGACCTTGAGCATTTGCTGTGGCAAGAGCGCAGTCTGTTCGAGTTCTGGGCGCACGCTGCTTCGATTGTGCTGACCGAAGATTACCCCGTCCACGCTTACCAGATGGGACAGTGGCGCGACCATAGTTCGGAACGAGTGCGGACGTGGGTGGCGCAGAATGCTGGTTTGCGCCAGCACATTCTGGACGAGATTACCGCGAAGGGGGCGTTGCCTTCCAGCCATTTTGAGGATTCCTCGGTGGATTCGTGGTATTCCTCTGGTTGGACATCCAACCGCAACGTGAGTCAGATGCTCGGTCATTTGTGGGATACGGGCGCGATCATGGTGGCGAAGCGCAAGAGCAATCTGCGTTATTGGGACTTAGCGGAACGCTGCCTGCCGGCTTGGACGGCGCGTGAAACATTGACTGCTCAGGAGGTGACGGCGCGTGCTGCACAGAAATCGCTGCGGGCGCTGGGCGTGGGGACGGCGAAGCACATCCAACGACACTATACCCGTTCGCGCTATCCCGAACTGAACACCACTCTGAAGGCTCTGGAGGCGGGTGGGCAGATCGAGCGCGTTCAGATTCAGGATGGCGGGGCAGTATGGCCGGGGAACTGGTACATCCACTGCGATGATCTGCCGCTGCTGGAACGACTGGAGGCGGGGGAATGGCAACCGCGCACCACGCTTCTTTCGCCCTTTGACAACCTGATTTGTGATCGCAACCGTACTGAATTGATGTTTGGCTTCAATTTCCGCGTCGAAATTTACGTGCCGAAGGACAAGCGCCAGTACGGGTATTATGTGTTGCCGATTTTGCATGGTGATCGGCTGATTGGTCGGATTGACCCGCTGGTTGACCGCAAACAGAAGGTGCTGCACGTCAACGCAGTCTATGCCGAACCAGATGCACCCGCTGACAGCGAAACGGCGCAGGCGGTATCCACCGCCATTCAAGAATTGGCTGCCTTTGTGGGCGCAAAAGCGATACACTACGGCGATCAGAAGCCTGCGATCTGGAAAAAGGCTTTGCAGTAGGAGTGAATGAGTCTCATGCTGTTGTTTGTGACCCCTAATCCAGCGGTAGATCGTTCTTTGATGGTTCCCAACCTGACTCTGGGCGAGGTGAATCGCGCACAATCCTCGATGGCGGCGGCGGGCGGCAAAGGCTTGAATGCGGCGCGGGCGACCCGTGTGCTGGGCGGTACGGCGTTGTGCGGCGGCTTTGTGGGGGGGCGTAACGGGCGCTGGTTGGCTGATCTGGCGACGGACGAAGGACTAGATGCACGTTGGACGTGGATTGAGAGTGAGACACGTATTTGTTCGATTCTGGCTGATCCGGTGGCGGGTACGGCGACGGTGGTCAACGAGCAGGGTCCGAATGTCACGGCGGGTGATTGGGATGCGCTGTATGCCGATGTACATGCTGCGGCGCTGGAATGTGCGGCGGTGGGCTTTAGCGGTAGTTTGCCACCCGGTTCACCTGTCGAAGCCTATGCTCGTCTGGTGCGCGATCTGTCCGGCGCGAACACCGTGTGGGTGGATAGCAGCGGGGCGTCTCTGAAGGCCGCACTGGATATTCCCGGCATCGGACTGAAGGTGAACGGCGAGGAGGCCGGGGCGATTCTGGGGCGTGGCGTAGAAACTGTGCCGGAGGCGCTGGCGGCGGCGGATGATCTGCGCGGGCGCGGGTTGGTGACGGTGGTGCTGACGCTGGGCGCAGAGGGCGCAGTAGTTTCGCATTCACAGGGGCGCGGCTGGGCGAAACCGCCCAGTTTGCAAGTGGTAAGCGCGGTGGGCAGCGGTGACTCGTTCTTCGCGGGCTTGCTGCTGTCGTTCTCCAAAGGATATTCGGTGGCGGATTCGTTGTGCCGTGCGGTGGCGGCAGGTGCGGCGAACGCGCTGTCGTTGGGCGGCGGCAGTTTTTCGCGGGCGGATTTTGAGCGCGTGTTGAGCGAGACGCAATACAGTGCGTTATGAACCCACGCTTTTCAGATAATACTGGCGAGTGGAGGCTGTGGCTTGCAATTGCGCGGGCGACAGCAACCCCCAGAGGTCTGCTGGGGTCATCAAACGCCCAGCGCCGCTGTCGGCATAGCGTCGCAGCCAGTCGAAAAAGGCTTCTGTACCCAGATCGTTCCGCAGATCGTTGAGCATGCGTGTGCCGCGTAGATACACGGCATTGATATAGGCGCGGCGCGAGGTGAAGTCGTACACGCTCTCATCCACATAGCCTTCTGGTGAGAAGCGGTCTACACGGAAATCCCACCACCAGTCTTTGAGGCCGGGGTAAAACTCCTCGATGAAGATATATTCGCTGTAGGTGGCAAAGGCTTCGTCCAGCCATGGATATTGTGCCTGATCGCTGCCCACTCGCGCATACCACCACTGATGCGATATTTCATGGACGGTGATGAGCATCAGGTACGAGGTGGGGCCGCCAAAGCTGCGGAAATATTCTCCGCCCACGAACACAATCCCGCTAAATTCCATCCCGTCCGGGAAGTCACCCTGTACCACCACCAGCCGTTCATAGGGATATGCGCCGAATAGGTCGGCGTACATATCCACGCTTTTGACCGCCGAGTCTAACGCGAACGCTGCGCCGTCAATCGGGCCGGCATCGGTTTGCTGAACGGCATCTGCGAAAGTGTAGAGTTCAACTTTGACCCCGCTTTCGCTGCGCTGTGAAGTTATCTGAAAGCTGTCACCCAGACTCAGGCTGAAATCCCGCGCTTGCGCCAGTTCAAATCGCCAGTGTCCCGGCGTGTTCTCTAGGATCGTGCCGGGGGCGGCCACTTTCAGTGTGTCTGGCGCGTTGGCGATATTCAGCGTTACATCCCAGTCAGCCACTTCCAGCACTTCTTGTTCCCCGATGGGAATTTCGCGGTTGCTCAGCCAACCGGAGTCCTGATGTACTGCCATCACGGGCAGCCATTGTCCGAGGTTCATCTGACGCGGACTGTATCCCAGATAGCCCTGATAGGCGCTTTCGCTCGCCAGATCAATCGGCGGAACATGCACCTTGTAGCCCAGCAGGATTCCCTGCGAACAGCCCGGTTGTAACGGTTGCGGCAGTTCGATGGTCAGGCGCTGTCCGGTGAGTTCATAGTTGGGCGCGGCAGCTGGCACAAGGCCGACTGATTCGAGGATGAATACTTCGGTGGCACTGTTAGCGCGGATATGTACCTCCAGCGCCGTCAGTGTGCTGGATGTTCGGTTGATATAATCAATTCGCTGTTGTACGATGAGCGTTCGATTAGCGTAATCGAGGTCTGCGCTGACGGTGTGCCGCGTCGTGGGTTCATCCGGCGCGTGCTGGCAGGCATCATTCGTCGGCGTGACCGCTGGCGGTGGGCTGGCAATCGGTTGCGGATTGCGCGAGAGCGTCGGAACCGGCGTGGATTGAATCACGCGCAGGGTAGTGGGCGTAGGCGCGGCTTGCGGCGGGCTGGCCTGACTGAGGGCGCAAGCCGTGAGCATGATGAGCAGTGGAAGCAGGGCGAAGCGTGGGCTTTTCATCCGGCGCATGTTATCGTGCCCTTCCGAAATTGCCAATAGGCGTTTGGTCTACGCTCCCCGTGTTCCTGTAACCTTTGCGGTGTCGGTGTGTTCTAGTGCGTATAGTCCTGTGCTGTATGGAGGATTCGGATTTGGAACCGTCGTTCAAGACTCAACTGCGTGGTTTGGTGCGCCTGACGCGCTGGAAGGAACATCTTCCTTTTGTCGTTCCGTTGACGGTATTGGGGGCGCTGCTGGCGGCTGTAAACCATAAGATTCCACTCGACTGGCGGTTGATCGCTGTGGTCATCGGGAATTTCCTCGTTGTTGCTTATGCTTTCATGATTAATGATATTGAAGATGCGCCGGATGATGCACGCGAGGCGGATCGTGCTTCGCGTAACCCGATCACCTGCGGCGAAATTAGCGTTCGTACCGGCTATCTGGCGTGCTTGGTGGTGGCGCTCTTCACACTGGGGGCGTTTGCGCTGGCGGGCGGCGCGGCGTTGCAGATTGGCACAATCACACTGGTGCTGTCGCATCTATATTCGTGGCGGCTCGTCCGGCTGAAGGCGTGGGCGCTGACGGATGTCGTGTCGCATTCGCTCATGCTCAGCGGGTTGCTGCTGCTGGCGGGCTATTTCACCTATCATCCCGAACCGGGTTTGGTCTGGTTGGTGGCGGCGGCGGTGACGCTGGTTTCCGTTTACGGGCAGCTCTATAACCAGCTACGCGATTATGCGATGGATAAGGCCGCAGGGCTGCACAATACGGCGATTGTTCTGGGTGAAGCGCCGACCAAGATTGTGATGTATGGGTGCATCTTGCTGGCGGTAGTCTGTTTGGTGGTGGCGGTAGTGCAGGGTGTGTTCCCGCTGTGGTTGGGGGTGGTGCTCATCGTCAGCGTGCCGATCAGCCGCTTGCTCAGCCCGAACAAGGGGCGTGATATGCGCGGAACGGTGTCGGTGGATTTCAGCGGGTCGTTCCAACTGCAAATTATGACCGCCGTGAATCTGACGGTGGCGGTGTGGTTCGGGTGGGTGGTGATCTCGCAGGTGCTGGGGCGTTAGTTTTCCCGTATGATAGCGGTGTGTTTGCGGGTCAGGTATAAATCCTGACCTGTTTTGATTCTTCTGGCAGAGGTTGGCTGCATCCCCTATAATCTATGCAGCGGTCATGTGTTGTAAGGCTGGAAATCGGGGATGGCAGCAAATGGTGAATGAAGCAAATGCCAAGAGCCGCATCTTAGTTGTGGATGACATTCCAGATACTGTTGATCTGGTGAAAGATTGGCTGGAAACGCATGGTTTTGAGGCCATAGGCGTGACGAGCAGCCTCAAAGCTTTGGATGTGGCGGAAGCAGAGAGTCCCGATCTTATCTTGCTGGATGTGATGATGCCCAAGATGGACGGCATGGAAGTTTGCCGCCGCTTGAAGGCCAATCCCAAGACGGCGGAAATTCCTGTGATTATGGTGACGGCCAAAAGCCCTGCCGAAGCTCGCGCTGAGGGCATCATGGCGGGCGCAGTGGACTACATCACCAAACCGATCAATTTGCAAGACCTTGTGAAGCGCATCGAAAATGTGCTGGCGAACACCTCCCACG
>CAIVEA010000389.1 GCA_903904765.1 uncultured Chloroflexota bacterium | reverse complement strand
TCGTACAGGCTGGCCGCACAAGCGCTTGCCGAAAACCTCAACCGCATAGCGCAAGGGGAAACCGTCCCCCCCATCACGCTGGAATTGGAGCAACCGTGCAAAGATGGCACAACCGTCTGGACGGAAGCCACCGCCGCCGCCCTGCTCAATGATAACGGCGAATTGATTGGCATTCTGGGCGTGACCCGCAACATCACCGAGCGCCGCCAGATTCAGGCCAGCCGCCTCGAAAGCGGGCGTTTGCAGGCCGAAATCCGCAAAGAGCAGGAGATGAACCGCCTCAAAACCGCCATGATGCTGCGTATCTCGCACGAGTTCCGCACGCCGCTGTCGGTCATCCTCAGCTCGGTAGATATCATGGATAACTATGCGGATCGCATCTCGCCAGAGCGCCGCCTATCGCACATGAACAACATTCGCAAGCAGGTCAATCACCTTGCGGGCATGATTGACGCGATCAACCTCTCGGTGCAGGGTATCTTTGAACGGCTGGATTTTTATGCACAGCCCTTCAATTTACCTGCGTTATGCCGCGAAATCATCATTGAGCAGGAAAGCCGCAACCACACACAGAACACGATTCAACTGCACATTGAAGGAGAACAGCAGCTTTTCAGCGGGGATCAGAAGTTGATCCGCCTCATCCTGCAAAACGTGGTTTCCAACGCGCTCAAATTCACATCGAACGCCAGCCCGGTGACGGTTTCTCTGGCAATCATGCCCGAAACTGCCACTTTCGTCATCCGCGATCAGGGCATTGGAATCCCAAGCGACGAAATCGAGCGTATATTTGAGCCGTTCTACCGCACCACCCGCACGGGCGAAATCCCCGGATTGGGCATCGGCCTGAACATTGTGCGGGATGCGGTCAACGCCCATCATGGCGACATCCAGATCGCCCCCAACCCGGAAGGCGGCACGATCTTCACCGTGCGTCTGCCGAACGCGCTATAAAAACAACCCGCCCCATCTCTCTTATGTGATGGGGCGGGCAGCGGTGTCAGAAGATGAATACGATAACCACAACAGGCGCAATAACACGCCTGCCGGAACAACTAAGGTTAATAACCGGTCTGAATATTGCCGTTGCCGAAGTAGGGCGTGTTTCCACTCCCCAGCGCACGACGCAGCATCTCAGTTTTCACCTGCGCGGGTGACATCGAGCCGCCATTCTCGCCGATGATGATGGCAGCCACGCCCGCTGCTGCTGGCGAGGCCATGCTCGTCCCGGCTGCCCACGAATAGGCCGGTGCGCCGCTGGTCGTGTTCGCAGTACTCAGCACCATATCGAACACCCAGCACGGACGTACCAGACCAGCAACCAGACAGTTCTCATTGCCCGGATAGGCGAAATCACCACCCGGCGCACCGAAATCAATCGCCGAACGCCCGAAGTTGCTGTAGCTGGCATGGCGGTACAGTGTCACCGTCGGATCAATCGCCCAGCCCATCGGCGCAGTAGCGGCAATCGTGATGACATCAGTGGACTGCGCCGGAATTGAGATCACATTAGCGCTGTGATCGAGATCAATCGCACTATTGCCCGCCGAGGCGATCACCGTCACGCCGCGCTGGGTGGCATAGGTGGTGGCGCGGCTGAGCGCGACCAGCAGTTCCGCCGCTTCGCGGGCAGTATAGTCACCGGGGATGCCACTCTTGAGCAGCACCGCGCCGAGGCTCATGTTGATGACATCCACATCGCCACGATTGGCGGTGTAAATGAGCGCATCAATCAACCAGCTAAAATCGCCGCTGCCGCTGTCGGACAGCACTTTCACCACCACGATTTTCGCAGATGGTGCGATGCCCACACCGCCAATATTGTTATCCAGCGCGGCAATCGTGCCGGCTACATGCGTCCCGTGACTGAATTTGCGGGCATCCAGCGCGGGATTGTACTGAGCGCTTTCACCCGGAACGAAGCTAACCGCATCAATGATGTTCCCGGCCAGATCGGGGTGATTCAGCACCACGCCCGTATCCAGCACGGCCACCACGACACCCTGTCCACGCTGTCCGGCGTTCCACGCTTCGACCGAGTTGACCGAGTCGTGATTCCATTGCAGGTTGAATCGCGGGTTGGTGTTCGAGGCAAACGGCGGGTTCACCACTTCGCTATCCGTCAGTTCCACCACGCGGGTATCGGGAATCCACTGGACGTTCAGGTTGGGGACGACAGAACGTACACCCTGAATGCTGGCGGCAAAATTAGGATTGGCAGACTGCGCCACCGCGATACCAACCTGCGGCATCATGCGGGTGAGTTGACCGCCAACCGCAGCTACCTGTGCGCTGAGGTTGGAGGGAAACGATGTGCCATTGGCGAGGATAAGGTAAGAGCGATTGCCGTTGGCAGCACCCACGCTGCTCACACCCATGAGGACGACAACCAGTAACAACAAAACCATTGAGATCACTTTACGCGACATAATGACTCCCTATGCAGTACAAAAAACATTTTCTGACACACGCTTTTAATAATATCATCTACAATCCTTTCATGCACCTTGCGTTATAACAGAATTTATTCTTACAAACCCTGCCCTGCGAATAGCGTGCGGTTGAGCAAAGGTCGGGTATAATCCGGTTTCTCGTCCATATCCCACCGCAAAGGATGATTTGCCATGCGCCAGAATTATCAGCTTTCGCATGCGGATGCGATGAAGATCGTCGCCGCCATTCAAGCCGAACTCGACAAAACGGGTAAAGGCGCAGCCATCGCCGTCAGCGATGAACACGGCGAACTGCTGGCCTTCCTGCGTACCGACGGCTGTCCGCTGGCCTCCATCGTCATCGCCATGAACAAAGCCTTCACCGCCGCCCGCGAGCGCAAAGAATCGCGTGCCGTGGGCGAGGCATCCCGCAGCGAAGGCTTCCCCATGACCAACTTCGGCGACCTGCGCTATACCGCGTGGGGCGGCGGCGTGCCGATTGTGTATCAGGGGCAGGTGGTGGGCGGCGTGGGCGTTAGCGGACTGCCGGAGAGCGAGGATATGGTTCTCGCCCGTATGGGGGCAGCCCTGATCGCCTAGTGTCGCGCTCATGCATGTTGAACACCTCTCGCTGACCAACTTCCGCAACTACGCCCGTCTGGAACGGGCGCTACCTGCGGGCAAACCCATTGTGCTGCACGGAGCAAACGCGCAGGGCAAGACCAGCTTGCTCGAAGCAATCTACTATCTCGCGGCATCCCGTTCGCCCTACACCGCCAGCGACCGCCAACTCATCCACTGGCGTGCCGAGGAGGAGCCGATCCCATTTGCACGCCTCGCGGCAGACATCGGCGGCGGGCGCGGGAGTTACAACCGCCTCGAAATGGCGCTGGTGCTGGAACGCAGCGCAGAAGGTCAGATGCGCTTCAAGAAGTCCATCCGCGTGAACGGCGCAGAAAAGCGCGTGATGGACATCGTGGGGCTGGTGGCGGTGGTGCTGTTCCTGCCGCAAGACCTTGTGCTGATCGAAGGTTCTCCCGCCGAACGCCGCCGCTTCATGGATACCACACTGTCGCAGGTTGACCGCGACTATGTGGGCGCACTCGCCACTTACGACAAGGTGCTGCCACAGCGCAACGCTCTGCTCAAGCGAGTCGGGGAACGGCAGGCCGCGCCGAACGAATTGGCCTACTGGGATGAGCAGTTGGTGGCGGCGGGCAGCGTGTTGATCGCGGGGCGGCAGCGTTTCCTGCGCGAACTGGAAGTGAACGCACAGGCCGCCCACCTCGACCTGACCGGGCGACGTGAAGTGCTGACGCTCCAGTATCAGCCGAACTTTTTACCCTCTGCCAGCGGCGGCGGGCAAATGTCGTTCAGTACACTGGGGCTGGATTTACACCGTGAAATGAGCGCCGACCAGATCGCACCGCAATTTGCCGAACGCCTGCGCGACGAGCAGGCCGAGTCCATCCAGCGCGGCGTGACCCTGTGCGGCCCGCACCGCGACGAACTGCGGATGCACATTAACGGGCGCGACGCGGGGCTGTACGGCAGCCGGGGACAGGCGCGAACGGCGATCATGGCGCTCAAGCTGGCGGAGCTTCAATGGATGCGCTCTCGCATCGGTGAGTCGCCCATTCTGCTGCTGGATGAAGTGGTGGCGGAACTGGATGCACAGCGCCGCGCTTATCTGCTGGAGCGCATCGAAGGCAGCACGCAAACGCTGCTCACCACCACCGAAATGGACGTTTTCCCCCCGGCCTTCCTCAACCGCGCTCACATCTGGGAAGTGGTAGACGGGCAGATCAGCGGCTAAGGTTTCCCGGCTGTGACGGTAAAATCGGTTACAATGGCGGTAGGTATGAAGGGATAAGATGCCACCATGAGCGATTTGATTGTGTTGACCATCCCGCAGGATATTGCCAATCGAGCGCGTCAAATTGCGGAAACGCTCGAACAACCTGTCGAACGGGTGCTGATGGAGCATCTCAAAACGCTGTTGCCGCCCCCGCCTGTGCTGCCCGCCGATGTGCAAGAGGAATTGGATGCCCTGCATCATCTCTCGGATGATGCGCTGTGGACAATCGCCCGTGAACAACTACCGGAAGCGGTGCAAACGCAAGCACAGCAATTGATGGAACGCAACACACAGGGCAAACTCAGCCCAAGTGAGTGTGACGTGCTGGACGAACTTACAGCGCGGGCAGATCGCCTGATGCTTCGCAAAGCGGAAGCCGCCGCCATTCTGCGCGAACGGGGCTACACGTTTTCTCAACAGAATTTCTTGCCACACAATGGCTGATTACTCGTGGAATGAAATCAAGCAGTTGGTGTACCTTCGGGCATACGGATGTTGCGAATACTGCCGTACTGCCGAAGCAAACACAGGTCAAACCATGCAAATTGACCACATTCATCCCAATGGCGGTGATGATGTAGACAATCTGTGTCTATCTTGCTGGAACTGCAATAACCATAAACGAGAAGCTACTCAAGCAGTTGACCCTTCAACGGGCGAAATTGTGCCTCTGTTTAATCCGCGTGAAGATCGATGGGAAAATCATTTTGAATGGATTGAACAGGCGACACGCATTCAAGGCAAAACGGCCAGCGGGCGGGCAACTGTCGTCCGGCTTAAAATGAATCGACCAGCAATTATCGTTGCACGGCAGCGATGGGTTGCTGGTGGATTTCACCCGCCAAATGAAAACACATAAACCCATTGAATACCACTACATCGCGCTATAGCTACATGCAGAAGCGGATAAGTTAATCAATCTTCGCGCAGGGCGTAGATGTACACTTCAACGGCCTCGTTCTCCTGCGTCTGCACCGTGACCAGAATGCGCTTGTAGGAATCGCCCTCAAACGCATCCAGATCATCCCAGTGTGCGTTTAGATAATCGGAATGGAAAATGTACCCCGGCACAACAGCCGCCGCGTCATCCAGCACAATCGCCGGATACACGCCACTCGCCTCGACCACCTGTTTGAGATGACCGCGCACTGAAGCTTCCTGCCACGTCCCGCCAATCACCTTCAGCACATGCTCATTCGATTGACCGGGGCGCAACGAGCCATACACGAACAAACGTTGAATCATGATCTCCCTTTTCTGTGCCGCCTACGCGGGTTTTCGCAACACGTAGATGTACGCTTCGGCGGCCTCGTGGTCGTGTGTTTGCACCGTGACTAGAATGCGTTTGTAGGAGTCACCCTCAAACGCATCCAGATCATCCCAGTGTGCATTCAGATGATCGGAATGGAAAATGTACCCCGGCACGACAGGCGCTGCGTCATCCAGCACAATTGCCGGATACACCCCACTCGCCTCGACCACCTGCTTCAGATGACCGCGCACCGAAGCTTCCTGCCATGTCCCGCCAATCGCCTTCAAAACATGCTCATTCGATTGACCGGGGCGCAATGAGCCATACACGAACAAACGCTGAATCATAAGTTCCCTCTCGTATTCGACTAGGCCACCGACTCGCGCTGATGCCGAGCCTCGATCAACTGCACGTACAGATCAACCACCTCGTCCATCATCGCCGGCCACGACTGCGTTTCGGCAAAGGCGCGTGCATCCCGCCCCATCTGCGCCATCCGCGCCCGATCTTGAACTGTTTGCCGCACACCGTCCACCAGTCCCGCAATATCGCCCACCTCGAAGGTGTAGCCGGTGCGCCCTTCGTCCACCACATCCGCCACCCCGCCCACTCGCGAGGCCACGACAGGCAATCCGGCGGCCATCGCCTCCACCACCACCAGCCCGAACGTCTCCAGTGCCGAAGGGAACACGAACACATCTGCGCTGGCGTAGGCCTGCGCCAGCGCCTCGCCCTTCATGTAGCCCATAAACACGGTGGGCGTTCCGGCGAACTGCGCTTGCAATTCGGCGCGGGCGGGGCCATCCCCCACAATCGCCAAGCGCACACCGGGGACTTGCTCCAGCACCGGTTTCAGGTGTTCAATCCGCTTCTCGGTGGAGAGCCGCCCGACGTACACCAGCACCACATCCTCCGGGTGTCCATCCGACAGGCGCAGGCGCATATCCGCGTCCCGGAATGCCGGATTGAAGCGTTCGGCATCCACACCGCGCTTCCACAGCCCTACTTCGCGCACACCCAAGCGCAGCATGTCGCGCTGGATCAACCGCGAGGGTGCGAGGGTGGCATCCGCCTGATTGAACACGGTGCGCGTGAACCAGTTGGTGAACGGTTCGATGAAGCCAATGTTGAAATGATGCACCAGCCGCGACAAATCGAGGTGAAACGAGGCGACAGTCGGCACATCCATCCGCTTCGCCATCATCAAGCCGATGCCACCGACCAGCGCGGGGTGGATGAAATGCGCGACATCGGGGTTGAAAGCTTTCAACTGGTTGTAGGTCGAGAAGTTGGGCGGCCCCACCTTCAGTTCGGGATATAGCGGCAGCGTCACCCCCGGCACGCCGATCACGCGGGCGCTGTTGTAACGCTCCACACCCATCTTGGGCGCGACCACCACCGCCTCGATGCCGCGCTTTTCCAGATGATCGAGCAGCAAACACATCACGGTCACGATGCCATCTATCTTAGGAAGAAACGTTTCAGTAAACAGCGCCACCCGCATTCAGACTGCTCCTCATATCGCCTGCCGACCTTTTGTTCGCTAGAACACTGAAGGTTTGGACAGGTAACGAATTTCACTGCTTGTCCACAGGCCGATTGCCTTCTACAATGAAGCTACCTTCATTTACGAATTTAGACGAGTACGCGCATGACCCAGCAGCAGGATGTTATCGTTCGCTTGGATGACCGTATCCGGCTTATGTCGGCGGTTATAACCATGACCTATTGGCCGGACAAGGCGCAAGAGATCAAACCGCATGGCACACACGCGCACAGCCGCGCCACGCGCAAATTCTTGGAGCCGTTCAAGAAACACGAAGCCGTGACCGGCATGACCAGCCTGCTGGATGCAGGTGCGCCGCTGGAAGCCATCTTCACACTGGCGCTGCAACTGCGCTGGCCCACGCTGGAAGCCGCCGAAATGCCGCGCTGGGCACCGCCCCGCTGGAACGAACACCTGCGCGACTTCTACGAAACCAGCGGACTCGCCAAGTTCTGGCGCGACGAGGACTATGCGTGGCAGTCCAGCGTCAAAGAAGCCAACAAGATGTTCAAGCCCATCACCTTCAAGCCCTTCCTGAAGCCCTTCTTCGGGGATGTGCCGGATGGCTTGGTATTCATGCCGAACATCTCCAACCCCACCGATCAGGATGTGGGCGTGCGCTTTCAGGGCGAACTGATCTGCATCGCGCCGCCGCGCCTCGCGTGGGGGGACAGCCCCCCATGGCCGTTCGATGAGGACGCGGCCTACATCTCGCGCACCGCGCTCTCGCAGTACGGGCGGTTGCTCATGCACCGCTTCCTGCGTGAGAATGCGGCAGCCATCGCCCCGCTGACCGATTCACAACTGCCCGTTAGCGACCAGTTCAAAGCGCGGTACGCCACATGGCAGGAACAATTCACCGCGCTATTCGTGGCGGGCGCATCGGCGCTGTATCTGGAAGATCACGTCAGCAAGGCCGAAGCCAACGCCTATGTGCTGATGGAGCGCAAGGCGCAGGGTATGGTGGTGCTGCCCGGCATGGTGAGCGTGCTGCGCCGCTACCTGAGCGAATATGCCGCCGGACGCTATACGCGCCTGCTGGACTTCATGCCGGCCTTCCCCAAGCAGATTCGCGTGGCCGCCAAGATCGCCGCGCTGTAAGCATCCCCAAAACCTCCCTCTGCTAAAATCTTAGCTTCCCCTCTCTATTGCAATGGAGAGGGGATAAGAGGGGTGAGGTTTTACAGCCGTTCGATGATCGTCCCCGTCCCCATGCCACCGCCGCAGCACATGGTTTGCAACCCGTAGCGCAGGCCGCGCCGTTCCAGCGCATGCAGCAGCGTGGTCATCAGCCGCGCACCGGACGCGCCCAGCGGATGCCCCAGCGCCACCGCGCCGCCGTGTACGTTCACCCGCGTCATGTCCGCGCCAATCTCGCGCTCCCACATGGCGATCACAGTAGCAAAGGCTTCGTTCACCTCGAACAAATCAATCTGTGCTGCCGTCAATCCGGCGCGTTGCAACGCCTTGCGAGTCGCCCCCAGCGGCCCTGTCAGCATCAGATGCGGGTCAGAACCCACCGTGACCATCGAAACCAGCCGTGCGCGAGGACGCAACCCCAGCGCCGCAGCTTTTTCGGCGCTCATCAGCACCAGCGCCGCCGCCCCGTCACTAATCTGACTGCTGTTGCCCGCCGTCGTCACGCCATCGGCGTTGAAAGCGGGTTGCAGAGTCGCCATCTTCTCCAGCGACACATTGGGACGCACGCCCTGATCGCGGTCAACCAGCAGTGGTTGTCCGGCCTCGTCCAGCCCTTCGAGGGGCGCAATCTCGGCAGCGAACGCACCTTCGGCCTGTGCCGCCGCCGCCTTCAGATGGCTCTGGTAGCCGATGCGGTCAATCTCCTCGCGTGTGATGTGCCATTTATGTGCGATCTCGTCCGAAGCCAAGCCCTGCGGGATCATGTGGTACTCGTCCATGATCTTATCGGTGAACGGTGCGCCGCCCGCCAGACTCGCGCCCATCGGCACGCGGGTCATGCTCTCCACCCCGCCCGCCACCACAATCTCGGCCTGCCCGCTGACGATCATCCCCGCCGCCACATGGACGGCCTGCTGGCTGCTGCCGCACTGGAAATCCAGCGTGGTTGCCGCCGTTTCGATGGGCAGCCCCGCATCCAGCACCACGTTACGGGCGAGGTTGAAGGTCTGCTCACCGATTTGCCCGACGCAGCCCATCAGCACATGGTCAGTTTGCGCCGGTTCGAGTCCGGCACGCGCCAGCGCCGCTTGCAGCGCCACCGCCCCCAACCGCACCGGATGCACTTCACGCAGCCAACCACCGCGCCTGCCCAGCGGAGTACGTGCCGCCGAGACAATCACCACATCGCTCATGAGGCTTCTCCTTCACATCCACTCCATATAAAGACAAAACACCCTACCCTTCCGCATTTCTCCCCTTTCTCTATCGCTATGGGGAAAGGGGGCGGGGGATAGGGGATATTTCATCACCCGCAGGTGTCGGGAATGACCGCGCCCTGCGTCGGGCGGGCTTCCATCGCCACCGGAATCTCGAACGTGTCTTCGCCGCGCACCACCAGCAGCGTGAGCGTATCGCCGGGACGCACGTTCAGCACCAGATACGACATCAGCTCGTCCATGTTGCGGATGAACACGCCGTTCACCGCCACGATGATGTCGCCACCCGCGCACACCGACTGATCGCGCACGGTCTTAACAACTGTCCCACCACGCAAACCGGCTTTGGCGGCAGGTGAGTCCGGCGCAATGGTGTCAATCAGTACGCCCTGCGTCACGGGCAGCGTCAGCGGTTCAGCCAGCGCCGCCACGCCTAGCCCGTCATCGGCGGAGAGGCTGGTGATGCCCAACCATGCGTAATTGACCGCGCCGCTGGCGATAATCTCCGGCGCGACGCGCTTGAGCGTGTTAACCGGAACCGAGAAGCCCACGCCCTCAAACACGCCGCTGTCGGTGCGGATGGCGGTATTCACCCCGATCACCTCGCCCGCCGAGTTGAACAGCGGGCCGCCGCTGTTGCCGGGGTTGATGTCGGCATCCACCTGAATAATCGAAGGATTCTGGAAGCCGGGGGTGATGTCGTTGCTAATCAGTTCCGCCGAGGGCAACTGCCGCCCCAAACCGCTGACCACACCCACCGTCATCGAACTGGCGAGGCCGAACGGGTTGCCGATAGCAATTGCCCGCTGCCCCACGCGAATCGTGTTGGAATCGCCCAGCACCAGCGGCAGCAGGCGTTCCGCTTTCACATCCACATGAATCACGGCGAGGTCGCTGAACAGATCGCTGCCCACCACCTTCGCTTCGGCGACGTAACCATCGTTGAAGGTCACGGTCACGCCCAGCGCCCCGTTCACCACATGCGCGTTGGTGACGATATGCCCATCGGTATCGTAGACGAAACCGGAAGCACGGGCATGGCTG
>CAIVEA010000388.1 GCA_903904765.1 uncultured Chloroflexota bacterium | reverse complement strand
GGAGGCTTCGGTGACGAATGCCGAGATTGCGCTTTCCGGTCAGCAGGTGGCTTATGAGGCGCTGACCGTCCCGCCGCGTGATGTAGATATTGCGGTGGCACAGGCCGCGCTGACCGCAGCTCAAGCGCAGGCCGGGGCGGTGTCGTTGGGGTCAACTTCCAATCAGCAGGAAATTGCCCGGTTACAGGCTGAGATTGCCCGCAATCAGCTGTGGCAGGCGCAATTGGCGCGTGATTCTGCCGCGCAAACTTCGAATGAGATGCTCGAACAGTCGCAGGCGTTGGGGTTCAACCGCGATCAGCAGCCAATCACTGCGGCGGATAATGTGACGACTTCTATCAAACAGGCTGAGAACAGTATGCAGCTGACGGATGTGAATACAGCGGGCGTGCTGAATCAGGGCGCGGATGTGTCGGGGCTGGCCTCCGCGAACGCGGCGATTGTCTCGGCGCAGGTGCAGTTGGATCGGCTGCTCAATGGCCCTTCGGAGATTGAAGTGCAGATCGCAGAAGCACAGCTTGCACTGGCACAGGCCGCCGTTGCACAGGCGCAGGCTGCATTGAACCGCACGGTGCTGACCGCGCCGTTCGATGGCGTGGTGGCGGAGATGAACCTGACGGTGGGCGAACTACCGCCGCAGTCGGCTGCGGTGCAACTAGTGGACGACAGCAGTTACTATGTGGATGTGGCGGTGGATGAAACGGATGTGGTCAAGGTGCAGGTGGGGCAGCCCGTCACGCTGGTCCTTGATGCGTTGCCGGATGACCAACTGACTGGACGGGTAACGCGGGTGGCTGTCGCGCCGATTCGCGCCGGACAACTGGTGACGTATACCGTGCGCGTGATGCTCGACCCAGCGCAGGCGGCAGTGCGGGCGGGCATGACGACGACTTCGACGATTGTGGTCAACGAACTGAAAGAGGTCATCATCCTGCCGAATCGCTTCATACGGATTGACCGTGCGACGGCGCAGGCATTTGTGACGGTAGAGAGCAGCGCGGGCGTGTACGAAGATGTTCCGGTGGTGCTGGGCGTTCGTAACGAAACCGAAAGCCAGATCGTTAGCGGGTTGGAAGCCGGACAGCGTGTAGTACTCATCCCGCGAGGCAGCTTGAACCCGATCAATAATCGCGGTGGTGGCGGCCCGTAAGCCGTCCTAGAAAGTGGATTGTGCATGTGGAACTGGTTGAAGCGCGGCAAGAATACGCCCGTTCAGGCGGTGGATGAACACGGGCGCAAGGCCGTGATTGACATCGTGGACATCACCAAAACCTACCAGATGGGCGAGGTGCAGGTGCACGCGCTGCGCGGGGTGTCGCTGCGTATTTACGAAGGCGAAGTCGTCTCGATCATGGGGCCGAGTGGCAGCGGCAAAAGTACGCTGATGAACATTCTGGGCTGCCTCGATCAGCCGTCATCCGGTCAGTATTTGCTGGATGGGGTGGATGTGAGCCGCTTGAGCGAAGAACAGTTAGCCCGCATCCGTAACAAGAAAATCGGCTTCGTGTTTCAGAACTTCAATTTGCTCAAACGCACCTCGGCGCTGCGGCAGGTGGAACTACCGTTGATTTATGGCGGCACAGCCAACCGTACCAAGCGTGCGCGGACAGCGTTGGAATCGGTGGGGCTGGGGCAGCGAATGGATCACCTGCCGAGCGAACTTTCCGGTGGGCAGCAGCAGCGTGTGGCGATTGCGCGGGCACTGGTGAATGAGCCAGCGATGATTCTGGCAGATGAGCCGACGGGTAATCTCGACTCGCGCAGCGGCACAGAAGTGATGCAAATCTTTCAGCGGTTGAACCGTGAACAGGGCATTACCACGATCTTCGTCACACACGACCCTTGGATTGCGCGGCATACACAGCGCGTGGTGATGCTGCGCGATGGCAAAATCATCGCTGACCGCGAAGTGGCTGAACCGCTGGTGGCCGGAGAGCATGAGCGCCCCAGCGAGGCCGCCGAGATGGAAGGGCTGTTCAAAGAAGTGTATTACGGCGGC
>CAIVEA010000387.1 GCA_903904765.1 uncultured Chloroflexota bacterium | reverse complement strand
TTCCGGTGAACCCGCGTGCGACGGAGATTTTCGGCGAGAAGGCCTATCCCGACCTGTTGAGCATCCCGTTCCCGGTGGATATGGTGAACGTGTTCCGCCAGCCGGAGGAATGCGTGGAAATTGCGAAGCAGGCGGTGCAAATCGGCGCGAAAACGCTCTGGCTGCAACTGCGCGTGATTAACTTCGAGGCGGCACAAATCGCGCTGGATGCCGGATTGAACGTGGTGATGGATCGCTGCGTAAAGATCGAACACGGGCGCTACAGCGGGTCGTTGCACTGGGTGGGCATGAATACCGAGATCATCAGCGCACGGCGCGGACAGCGGTATTTCTAGGCGGTAAAATTGTCCCCCCGTCATTTGTGCGGGGGGACATGCGGCAACCCCGCTAAACTGGCTTGGGCGGGATGATGCACAGGAAGGCGAATGGTTCGTCCGTCAGATTTTCGAACTGGTGGCGTTCCATGCCGGGGATGTACACCGTATCCCCTTCCTGAATCTCCTCGAACTGATCGCCTAGCATGACACGGGCGCGGCCTTGCAGGATGAGAACGCCGTGATCGTGCGCGTGCTGGTCGAGGCTGCTGAAGCCGTGCGGCGGGATGACGAAGCAGCGCACCTCAAAGTTGTGTGCGCCATCCTGATGCCCGATCAACACCTGCTTGGTGGCGAGGTTGCTGTTGTAGGTCAGTGTGTCCACCCCTTCCCAGTGCCAGCTAGGGGTAGATTGGTCGCGGCGGTGAATAACGCCCATCGTTTTTAGAACTCCTTGTGCAAAAATGAACGATATACCGTTAATTATATCCCATTCGCGCACAGTCTTTTATTGCCGCAGCGCATCCGGCGTGGCATAATGAACCCACTGCCAGCCACCTAAACCCGTGAGATGAAACCTGATGGAAAACAATACCCCTCTGAATCTGGTTATTCTTGGTGCCGACACCGCCGCAGGACGCGAAGCCGTCCGGCAGGCTGTGGTGCGCGGCCATCACGTCACCGCCTTTGTGCGCGGTTCCGAACAAGCCGTGTGGGTGCGCGAGGCTGGCGCTCTGCCTGCCTATTCGGACTCGACCCGTGCCGGTGAATTGAAAAGCATCCTGACGCTGGCACAGGCCAACGCCATCATTGACCTCAGCCCGACTGAAAGCT
This sequence comes from uncultured Chloroflexota bacterium, assembly GCA_903904765.1. The sequence goes on along the minus strand of CAIVEA010000387.1, from coordinate 1,484 downwards.
ACGGCTTCCCAATGCGCGATGCGGACGAAGCTGCACTGGAACACATTCTCACACGCGGCGCGACGGCGCTGGTGGAGGCCGCTGCCGAAGCGGGCGTGTCGTTCGTCGTGTATGTGAGTTCGGCGGTTCTGTACGGCGACCAGCACGGTGCGGTTGTGGATGAACACAGCAAAGCCCATCCCGACCCGCTGTTCCGCACACTGGCGCAGGCCGAAAAGCGCGTGTTGGGCGGGAGCGTCCCGGCCTGTGCGCTGCGTGCGGGCTTCGTGTACGGCCCCGGCGATAAGGCCACAACCGAACTGGGCGAGGCGCTGCGTTATGCGCGTCCGGTATATAGCGGCGACAGCCACGCCACCCACAACTGGATTCACGCGGCTGATCTGGCTGCGGCGGCCATTCTGGCTGCGGAAAAGCGTCCGGCGGGTGTGGTGTTGAATGTGGTGGATGATGCTCCCGCCAGCGCCGCCTCCTTCGCATCTGATCTGAAAGATGTGCTGGGGCTGGGCGAAGTGACCGCGTTGACAGGCTTCATGGTGCAGCTCCGCACCAGCCCGATGCAGCGTGCGCTGCTGGCGGCCTCCGCGAAGGTGCAGAATGGCGCAGCCAAGCAAGCGTTGGGCTGGTCGCCGCGCTACCCGTCGCAGAAAGCCGGTCTGGAGCAAACGTTCCTGCACTGGCGCGCCGAGATGAAGATCAACGCCTGAGGATCACACGAGTGATAAACGACAAGGGGCGCTGGTCGCCCCTTGTTTTTTGAGGCAATAGAGTAGGAACAATGCTCAAAGCAATTCTATTCGATCTGGATGATACGCTGCTGGACTGGAGTGGGTTCAGCGGCGAATGGCCGTCGCTGGAAAAAAGCTACCTTCAGCGCGTGTATGATCTAGCGCGGAAGCAAGGCGCAACGCTGGAGCCGTTTGAACGCTTTTACGAGGTGTTCCGCGAGAACACCAACGAGGGTTGGCAGGCGGGGAGGGCACATCTGGGCGCACCGAACCTCGGCACAATTCTGGTGACGAGCATAGAGGCGGTGGGTGCGACGGCTGGTCTGCTGAGCGAACGCGCCTGCTTGGAGGCTTACGACTGGCGTGCCGTTCCCGGCACGCATCTGTTCCCGGAAGTGCGCGAACAGTTGGCGTGGCTGCGCGAACGCGGCCTGAAAACCGCCATCGTCACCAACGCCTTCCAGCCGATGTGGATACGCGATGTGGAGATCGAGGAACACGGCCTGCTGGAGTTCTTCCCCGAATGCCGCGTATCGGCGGCGGACGCGGGTTATCTGAAACCGCACCCCGCCATCTTTCAGATGGCGCTCGATCAACTGGGCGTGAAACCAAACGAAGCGGTATTCGTGGGCGATAATCCGGTGGCGGACATTTCCGGCGCTTCGTCGGGTTCCGCCTCTGGACTGATGAACATGGTGGGCCAGATTGGCGGCGCGACAACGGCGTCATTGACTCCGCTGATTGCCGACAAGTTCGGTT
>CAIVEA010000386.1 GCA_903904765.1 uncultured Chloroflexota bacterium | reverse complement strand
TGTGCGGCAGCAATCCAGCGTTCACGGTTATAGCTCCCCAGCACAACCAGTGAACAAGCTGTTCCACCCAGTTGTTGAACCACACCCGTCGCATGGGCACCAGACCCACCAGCCTGATCGAAGCTGAGAAGCGTCCGGGATGGTTCACCGGGAATGAAATTATCCACAACGGAAATTCGATCGGTTGATGTGTTGGGCGAAATGCTCAAAACCAGTGATTTCATTCCCTGTATTCCTTCAATAACACTGCACAGGATACCCGACCACGATTGACAACCTAACGTGCTTTTTCAGCCTCGATAATCTCAGCAGCCGTCTTCCCCTCATGCACAATGCTCATGAAGGCGCTCAACGTCTCGCGGGGATTAGAGGATTGGTAAATGTTGCGTCCATACATCAGGCCAGCCGCACCCGCCCGAATGCAATTCTCAGCAACCTGATAGGCTTCGTGCGGATTGGTCTTGCGTGCCCCGCCGGCCACCAGAATCGGCGCGGGACATTCCTCAACAATTTGCCGCATTTTGGTCGCATCATCCGGGTAGATGCACTTTACGATGTCCGCGCCAATCTCTGCGGACATACGGCAATACATGCTCATCACAGCCACACTCGTTTTATCATCTGGTTCATACTTCTCGCGGGCGCTACGCGGCTCAATGATGAGAATAAGCCCCAGCTTATCGCAAGCCCGTGCCAGACGCGCATTTCGTTCAATCTCTAGCTTTTCTTTTTCAGGATCACGATGCCCGACATACAAATAGGTCATCAGCGCATCCGCGCCAGCCCGCAGTAAATCCTCGACCTGTGCGAGTTCGATGACGGAGCCTTCTTCATAGGCAAGGGTGTTGCGGCTGTAACTCTGCCAATCCATATGAATGACCAGACTCGGACGATCCTTGCCCACAAACTGATCTTCTAGATGCTTGACCATCCCCGGCGTAATCATTAAGCCATTTGCGCGGCGCATGGCATCCATATTGGTTCGCATCTCGTCCAGTGTTCGCATCCCGGAACTGGCACCCATGAGCACACCATGCGAGTAAGCAAGGACTAAACTACGTTTACTGACAGTATCAAACAACCGCCCCATCCGAATCTTCTTCCCTGTCCGTGAATCCATACCCTATTCACTCCCCATCACTCTATGCTCAATTGCGATTTAATATACCACATTTTTGCTTGATATGTAACATCTTAATCCATTTCATGCTCATATTGACATTATATGAGCATATTTGGTTGACAGACGGCCTAGAGCCGTGCTATAGTGTCCAACATAGGAAAGGTGCTAACAAGTTGATTCAATTACGCGACGCTCTGATTGAATTGCTAGGGAATGACCGCGTCCTGCCAGACATCGCCACCGAGCATTATGCTTATGACTGGTGGCCGGTGGCCGCAAAATGGCGCAATCAGGGCAAATCCCCGCTGCGTCCAGAAGTGGTTGTTCGCCCGCAAAACGTTGACGACATTCAAAAGTTGCTGCGCTGGGCAAATGCCAACCAGATCGCGATTACCCCTTGGGGTGCAGGATCATCTGTTACAGGAGCGCCGCTTCCTCTAAACGGCGGTGTCACACTTGACCTTTCCGGCATGAACCGCACGCTGTCCATTAACACCCAGAACCTTACCGTAACGGTTGATTCTGGCAAAATGGGTCACATCCTCGAATCGGAACTCAATCAGCAAGGATACACCCTCAACCACTCACCGCAGTCTCTCGACCGTTCCACAGCAGGCGGTTG
>CAIVEA010000385.1 GCA_903904765.1 uncultured Chloroflexota bacterium | reverse complement strand
TTGCCGCCAACACCGGGCTGGTTTCCCTTCCCGCACTGGTATAACCGCATTAGCTACCACCTGCTTCAACGTATTTCGTGGTCAACGATGGGCAAAGCACGCAGCGACATCGTGACACGGTATCTCGGATTGCCTAAAAGCAGTTTCAAGGATTTTCAGTTATTTTTAGCCGCTACCCCTGCGTTGACGATCGTGAGCAAGCATGTGGTACAGCGCCCAGCAGATTGGGGCGATTATTTTCAGATCACCGGATATTTGTTTGATGATGATCTGAATTGGCAGCCCCCGCCGGAACTAGTTGATTTTCTGGCAGCAGGTGATCCGCCAGTGTATATCGGCTTTGGCAGTATGCCGGATAGCAAACCACAAGCCACTACGAGAATGCTCGTTGACGCAGTACAACGCACGGGCAAACGCGCTGTGATTCTGACTGGATGGGCGGGACTGGGCGCAGATCATGTTCCGGAAAACATCCATTTTCTGAAATATGCGCCACATAGCTGGTTGTTCCCGAAAGTGGCAGCAGTGGTGCATCATGGCGGCGCGGGGACAACGGCTGCCGGTTTTCGAGCTGGCGTGTCGACAACGATCATCCCACATAATGGGGATCAGCCCTATTGGGGGCGGCGTGTTAAGGAACTCGGTGTGGGGACAAGTTCGATTCCCCGTAAGCAATTGACTGCTGAAAAGCTAGCGGCGGCGATTCACGAGGCAACCCACGACTATGCAATCAAGGAACGAGCAAAACAACTCGGTCAGCAGATTCAAGCAGAAGATGGTCTAGGTGAGGCGGTCAGGTTTGTGAATCGGCTCCTCGCGTAAGTGGTTCGGTGATTTATTCTAATCTACTATTTCAAATAGCTTTTTAGAGCCATTTGGCGATGAGCGCGTCAATCACGCCTTCGCCCAGCAGGTGTTCCAGTTCGCGGTTGAGCGCCTCCAGCGTGAGGCCGTGATCGGGGCGCACTGCCAGCGCATACAGCGAATCGCTGGCGCTGTTGATCTGTGCCGACCATTCCGGGTGTTCGCGTAAATACAAGCGTGCGCTGGTGGCATCCACAAGGGCGGCGCTGCTGTCACCGATGCGGGTTGAGTCCAGCGCCAGCGTGGGCAGTTCATACAGGCGCAGCGCAAAGGCTGGCACACGCCGCAACCATTGTCGTGCCAGCAGATCGGCATCCGAGCCAAACTCGTAGGCGAGGGATGCACCGCTGAGATCAGCCATGCTCTGAATGGGGCTGGTGCGGGGCGCGACCAGCATCAAACCCGCGTTGTAATAGGGCAGGCTGTAGAGAACCTCATCCGTGCGGGTGTAGTCAATCAGCAGCGCCGAAATCAGCACGTCCACCTGATCGGCTTTCAATGAGTCGTACAGTCCATCGTAGCCCATGTTGACGAATCGCACGGGCGCGCCCAACCGTTCCGCCAGCAGCATCCCCAGATCAATATCCAACCCGTACAGACTGCCATCTGCGCCCGCTACTGCGAAGGGCGGGTAACTGGCATCCACGCCCACACGCATCTCGCCATAGGGGAACAGTGCCCGCAGGGGCGGCGGGGGGCGCTCGATGCTGTTCCAGCGCAGGGCGAATAACGCACCAGCCAGCCCCCATACCCAGAACGTGAGGCCGAGCAGGAGTGCGGCGGCTACGGTGTGGTAGGGGCGGGCAGCCATAGGTTCTCGCTCCTTTCCCATCCCCGCGCATAGGCTTGAATGGCGCTGTAGATCGGCTTGCGCTGGAAATCGGTTGTGACCAGCGTGAAATTGTCGGGGTAGCTGCGGGTGGCCGCCGGATAGCGGAATGCCCAGATGCACAGCTTATCCGTCCATGTCCAGTTCTTTTCCGCCCACTCGAAGGCTTGCAGGGTATAGGCCACCCGCAGCGAAGGCCGGACTGCTTTCGTCCAGCGGGGGTGATCGTTCCAGCCTGTTTCAGTGATATACACCGGCTTGTCGGGGCGGTCATAGCGCAGCATGATGTCGTGCAACAGTTCGGCGCGGCGGAAGTTGAGCAGTTGCGACCCCGGTGCGGTGTCCGGCGGGTCGGTGAAGCCGTAGGTGTGCATGGCGAGGGCATCGAAATAAGGGGCAGCGCCCGCCTGATACAGCCCTTCCAGATAGAGCAGGTCATTTAACCCGTTGGGGCTGCCGGCAGGTTCGAGCGTGGGCGCTAAAGGCGCAGCCAAGATCATCACTGCCGGATTCGCGGCGTGGGC
>CAIVEA010000384.1 GCA_903904765.1 uncultured Chloroflexota bacterium | reverse complement strand
CTCTTGGGCATCTGGGTCTATTATTTTGCGGGCGCAAAATACAGCAAAGCACTCGAGTTCTCATCGCAGGTTATCAAAATCGCTCCCCACACCGACTACCCGGCGCTCTTGCTGGTGGTAGGCAACACCATTCATGCTGGCAACTATTGCGCGCTAGGAGATTACGAAAAATCACTGGAGATTGCCCGCCAGTCCATGCGTGCCTATGATCCATCGCTGGATAATCTGCTGATTGGTATGTTTCAGCACCATCTCGGCATTGTGGCAACCATGTGGGCGGCAGCCAGCCTTGCTATCCTCGGCTACCCCGATCAGGCAAAGAAATACCTTGATGAAGCGCCCCGTCGCGTGGCAGACTTTCATCATCCGCAGAGTTCCGCAATTATTCTGGCGATGTCTGGTTGGATTTTGCCCATTTTAAGGGACATCGAACAAACGAGAATTCATTCTGAGCAAGGTATTCGCTTGACCACCGAATACCAACAACCGTTCTGGCTGGGCTATGCGACCATTTCAAGGGGCTGGGCAGAGGCACAACAAGGAAATGTGGTGGCCGGCATCGCTCAGGTCAACAGGGGAAGGGAAATCTACCAGAGCGCGGGTGGACGCAGTTTTGACACGCATTTCCTGTTCCTGCTCGCAGAATCCTATCACAAAGCCGGCTTGATTCAGGAGGCGCTGGACTGCATTTCAGCCGCCCTAGTGCATGTAGAAGATAATCAAGAAGGCTTCTATCATGCCGATCTTTACCGCCTGAAGGGGGAACTTGTTTTAGAAATCGGTGATGAAACCACTGCCGAAGCATGTTTCCGGCAAGCGCTCCAGATTGCACAGGCACAAAAAGCGAAACTGTTTGAATTACGTGCAGCCCGCAACCTTGCGCGGCTCCATCTGCTGCATGATAAACCCGCCGAAGCCTATCAAACGCTATCCGACATTTACAACTGGTTTTCGGAGGGCTTTGACACCCCCGATTTACAGGACGCAAAGTACCTTCTGGCTCAGGCTCAATCCAGCCTGGGTTAGCTTGATTGCCCAAAAGAAAAGCGAAGGTCACGGGTCATGGCACGAATCCTCATCACCGGATCAGCCGACGGGTTGGGGCAACTGGCGGCGAAATCCTTAGCCGATCAAGGTCACGCGGTGGTACTGCATGCACGGAATGCGGAACGCGCACGCTACGCCCATCAACACGTCCCCGCTGCCGCGCACATCCTCATCGGCGACCTATCCGAAAGGGATGAAACCCGCAGCGCAGCCGAACAAGCGAACACATGGGGGACATTCGATGCGGTAATTCACAACGCGGGGGTGTATGACGCATCCCCGCAGGACATCCTTGCCGTCAACACGCTTTCGCCCTATATCCTCACCTGTTTGATACACCCACCCCAGCGCTTGATCTACCTCAGTTCCAGCATGCACCGGCAAGGCCATGCCCGATTGGAACATCTCCAGCGCGGCAGCAGCTATTCGGATTCCAAATTGTATGTGGTGCTGCTGTGTATGGCTGTCGCACGCAAATGGCGCGGGGTGTACGCCAACGCGGTGAATCCGGGCTGGGTTCCGACCAAAATGGGAGGACGGGGCGCGCCGGATGATCTGCATAAGGGCTACGAAACACAATGCTGGCTGGCGACGGGCAACGACAGTCAGGCGAAGGTTAGCGGCCACCACTTCTACCACCGCGCCGAAGAGCGCCCT
>CAIVEA010000383.1 GCA_903904765.1 uncultured Chloroflexota bacterium | reverse complement strand
GTTGGTGGCGGTCAGCGTGATCGCTATTGCGCTGCTGCTGCGCCCCTTCACCGCTGCGCCGGAAGCCGCAGAACTGCCCACACGGGCGGTGCTGCCCACCGCACAACCGACCCAATTACCCGCGCCAACAGCTACAGCAACCGCCTCCGCCACGCCCGCTGCGACATTCACACCCACTCCGCTGCCCACGCTCCCTCCTACGCAGACGGCAGCGCCTTCCGCCACCGCGACTACAACTGCCGCTACAGATGTCCCTACTGCTACCGCAACTGAACCGACCACCGATCATACGGCGCTGCCACCGCCGCCGCAAAATGACAAGCCCCTGCCCGATCAGGTGGTGGTGCGCTTTGCAGACGGTTCAACTGCCGCGCAGCAAGCCGCTTATCTGGCGCAAATCGGCGGCACAGTGACCAATCGCATCGAAAACCTGCATACGGTGGTGATTCAAGCACCGAACCTCACACCGGAGGCGCTGCCCCCGTCGCCTATTGTGGCGGCAGCAGAACCGGACTACCGCGTATACGCGCAGGGAACGCCCAACGACCCTGAGTACCCGAATCAATGGGGGCTATCCGTCGTTCGCGCCACCAGTGCGTGGGACGAATTGCCCGCCTCCCCGACAAGTGTGATTGTCGCCGTGATTGACAGCGGTGTTTGTGCCTCTCACCCGGATTTACAGGGACGCATTTTGCCCGGTTGGGATTATGTGCAAGGCGATAATATGCCGCAGGATGAAGCCGGACACGGGTGTGCGGTATCGGGCATCATCGCTGCCAACGCCAACAACGGCATCGGCATCGCGGGGGTCGCGCCCAATGTCATGATTATGCCGCTGCGGGTGCTGGATGCAGCAGGCAACGGGTCGTTCGCCAACGTTGCAGCGGCCATCGTCTACGCCACCGATTCTGGCGCGAACATCATTAATCTGAGTCTGGGCGGCTCGGCCTACAGCAGCATCCTGAACGATGCTGTGAATTACGCCGCAGACCGGGGCGTGCGGCTGATCGCGGCTGCCGGCAATACCAATGGCGGTGCGGTGTTGTATCCGGCGGCTTTCTCGCGAGTGGTCGCGGTGGGATCAATTGACTCCAATTTGCAACCCAGCAGTTTCAGCGCAAACAGGCCAGAAATTGACACATGGGCACCGGGAAGGGCAATACGCAGCACGACCATCAGCGGTAGTTACGATTACTGGGATGGCACGTCGTTCGCCGCACCGATGGCAAGCGGCGTAGCAGCGCTGAATATCGCATTGTGGCGTGACCTCGTACTCAACGGCGGAATTATCTCCGTCAGCCTTCCACCGCCGCGCCCCACACTCCCGCCTGACGTACAAACGCAGGCCGCGCCTATCCTCACCGATCAGTGGACAGTGAAACTTACCAGCGGCGCGAATGCCAGCACCATCGCCTTGGCACTGGGGTATAGCAACCTCGGTGCGATAAATGGTGTAACGGATTGGTATGTGTTCGATGTGCCGGGAAGCAGCAATTCAAACTCGGCAGCCGCAGCCGCGTATACGGCATTCATGAATAATCCATCAGTGGTAATCGCAGAGCAATCCTTCCTGCAACAACACGCCGAGCATGACCCGAACGACGAACCGCTGTACACCAATGGCAACAGCATCCAGTGGCATCTGCGGAACACACTGAGTCCAGCCGCGCTCACGCTGAACCTGCCCCTCAGTCAATGGCTGGCTGGCACGGTCAACGGCGCAGGTGTGCAAATCGCGGTGGTGGATGACGGCTTACAACGGTTGCACCCTGACCTCGCGCCCAACTACAACGCGACAGGCAGCTATGACTTCAACTTCAACGACACCGACCCTTCACCGGGCATCGGAAATTCGCACGGCACAGCCGCCGCAGGGCTAGCCGCCGCCGCCGATAACAGCACCCCCGCCAGCAATTCCTACTGCGGGGTGGGCGTGGCTTACGGCGCATCCATCGCAGGAATCCGGCTGATCGCCCAGAGTGTAACTGCAAGTACCGAAGCCAACGCGCTGCGTTATCAACCGCAATTGAACGACATTTACAGCAATAGCTGGGGGCCAGCCGATGATGGTGCGACGCTGAAAGCGCAACCACTGGTCGTCCGGGATGCGCTGGCGGCAGGCGTGAGCAGTGGACGCGGCGGATTGGGCAGCATCTACGTATGGGCAGCCGGCAACGGGCGACAATATGGCGACAATGTGAACGCCGATGGCTATGCCAATTCGCGTTATGCGATTGCCGTTGGCGCAACTGGCCCGGCAGGAACGCCCGCCTATTACAGTGAACCGGGCGCAGCCATGCTCGTCACCGCCCCCAGCAGCGATACCGGATGGGGTGTCGCCACCATCGACATGCTGGGTTCAGATGGCTACAACTTCAGCGGCAACGCGGCACTCAACGACTGCACCAACACCTTCGGCGGCACATCGGCTGCTACGCCAATGGTGGCAGGCGTGGTGGCGCTCATGTTGCAAGCCAACCCGAACCTGTCGTGGCGTGATGTGCAGCACATCCTCGTGGAAACCGCCCGCCCGCGTTTGGGTGGCAATACCGGTTGGACGACCAACGCCGCCGGCTACGACATCAGTCACGATTACGGTTTCGGTGTGGTGGATGCGACAGCAGCGGTGGCTTTAGCTGCCACATGGACACCTGTGACCGCCGAGACTAGCTACACCAGCCCGGTCATGACTGTAAACCAGCCGATTCCGGCGCTGAGCAGCGGCACGGGCGGGGTGAATAGTTCCATCAACGTCCCCAACAATTTCATCATTGAGCATGTCGAAGTGATCTTGAACGCAGCCCACACCTACCGGGGCGATCTCGAAGTTAATTTGACCGCACCCTCTGGCACAGTCAGCCAATTGATGAGTCAGCGTGCTTATGACAATGGCAGCAACTTCAGCGGTTGGCGCTTCATGACGGTTCGCGACTGGGGCGAATACAGTGCAGGCACATGGACGCTGAATATTGTAGATCGCTATCCAATGGCGGATTATGGCACATTCCAGAGCTGGCAAATCATCGTTTACGGGCAACTTAGCACCCCCACCCTCTACACGCCAGCGGATAATGCTGCGCCCACCACCGCCTTGCCCTTCGGCACGGTCAATCTAACGTGGCGAAATAGCAGCACTGTCACCCGCTACGAATTGCAGGTGGACAGCGTGAACCCGCCCGCCAGCACACCGATCAGCATCAACGCGCCCACCACTCAGAAAATGGTCACGCTGCCCTACGGCACGCACTACTGGCGCGTGCGCTCGGTTGCTTCCGATGGCAACGGGGGCGAGATGTTCTCCAACTGGTCGCCTGTTCGCAGTTTCACACTGACTTCGACAGCCAACACCGCACCCATCCTCAACAGCGAGCAAACGCCAACGCCCACCTTCACATGGAATCGCGTCGTCAACGCCGTGCGCTATGAATTGCGCGTGAACACCAACGCGGCCATGTCCGGCACGCCCGTGCTATCCGTGACCGATATTGCCGCCATCGCCACCAGCTATACGCCCGTGTCATCCCTTGCGGCAGGCGTGTATTACTGGCAGGTGCGTGCCTGCACCAGTGCCACCGTCTGCGGGGCGTGGTCATCCATCGTGCCGCTGGTCATCCTCAATCCGTAGTCTGTCGTCGTCAGCAAGGAAAATCAGACGCGCCACAAACCGCGTAGCAGGCGGTATTTTCGCAGTTCGTACCACGCCATCAGCAGGCTCAAGCGCAAACCGTGTAGGCCATCTATGTAGCCGCGCAGCGTGAAGAACCGCCACCAGAAATGGCGCAGCGGTTGCAGGATGTAGTTCTGGGGTTTGGGGCGTATGCCCTGTTCGAACATCATCCGCGCATCATAGGCCGAATAGCGGCGCTGCTTCTCGTGGAACAAGGCGGCGTTCGGGTAATTGTAGTGAATGAACGGCTGCTCAAGCGTCCCTTCCGTCCCATCGAGGATGACCAGTTCATGCACCCGACGGGCGGGGTCATAGTGCGCCGCGCTCACCTTCAGCAAGCGCGTCTGATAATCGGGATACCAGCCTGCGCCCATCGTCAGCTTGCCGAACAGATAGTTATGGCGGGGGATACGGTAGCCAGCCACGCTCTCATCCCCGTGCGCGATCACCTGCCACGCCTCGTCTGCCAGCGCCGGAGTCACCCGTTCGTCAGCATCCACGAACAGCACCCAGTCAGCGCGTCCGCGCACTGCATCCAGCGCCGCGTTGCGCTGTCCGGCGTAATCGTCAAACACCCGCTGAAGGACTTCCGCACCCGCCGCCCGTGCCAGCGCAGGTGTTTCATCCGTACTGAACGAATCGAACACGATCACCGCGTCGCAGAAGCGCACCGACTCGACGCAGGCGGTGATATGCGCCGCCTCGTTGCGAGTGAGAATGATGGCATAGAGGGTCATGAGGCCGCCTGTTCTACCATCTGGCAGGCTTCGATTAGCGCATCACGGTCAGCAGGAGAAAGGGTGGTATCGCCGCGCAGCACCCGCATCCGGCGGTGCATCCCCGCCCGCACCAGCCACCGCGCCAGTGCCAGCTTCAGCGGTGCGTAATGCTTGGCGTACAGGCGCAGACGGCTCGTCCACAGGTTAACGAGGCTGCGCGGGCGCACCAGTCCGGTACTCTGCCCGCCCAGATGCGTGACATGCGCCTGCGGCACACAATAGCCGCGCCAACCCGCCTGCCGGATGCGCCACTGCCAGTCAATTTCTTCGCAGTACATGAAAAACTGTTCGTCGAATAAACCCGTTTGGAGAATAACTTCGCGCCGCAGCATGAAGGTTGCGCCCAGCACGCAATCCACCGCAAACGGCTGTGCGCCTGCATAGGCTATGCGCGGGTAGCGCCCGTTGAAACCGCTTTCGATTAAGCGCCCCGGCATGGGGAAGAACTCCACCCACAATTGGCGCAGGCCGGGGAAAGCAAAGGCGCTGTGCTGGAAAGAACCATCGCCGTAGCTCAACCGCGCCCCCACGAACCCTGCCGAAGGCTGGCTCATGAGTGCATCGTATAGAGCGTGTGTCGCACCGTTATGAGTGATGGTATCGGGGTTGAGCAAATACACAGCTTCCGGCAGGTCGGCATTCGCCCGTCCGTCAAACCCCAGTTCGCGCAGCGCGAGGTTATTCCCGCCCGCAAAACCGACATTCTCCGAACAGGCAATCACCCGCGCCTGCGGAAACTCAGCGCGGACAGCCTCTACTGTGCCATCCGAGGAAGCGCTATCCACCACAATCACCTGCGCCGAAGGGCCGTTCGCCTTCAGATCAGCATACAAACTGCGGAGCGTTTGCAGTGCCAGTTCCCGCGTGTTCCATGTGACGACAATCACCGCCAGATCGGGCATGGGTTAGCTGTTCCCGAGTTGCGTGAAATCCAGACCACTCTGACGAATGAAGGTGTCCAGATCGCTAAAATCATCGGCATTTACGGGCAACAACGCCGACTGCCCCAGCAGCGAACGCAGTTGCGGCGCGGTGGCGCTGCCTGATTCTGCCAGCGCGGTCAACGCCTGCGTCAGCGCCAGACGCGCCCCTAACGGCACTTCGGGCGGCACGAACAGCACCGCATACGGAAAGGCCGGACTCTCGTCCAGCACCGTCACCTGATCGCTGACCTCCGCCAGATCGCCGCCTGTCGCCAGCGCGGACGACGGCACACCCGCCGC